>JAIRPH010000133.1 GCA_031257135.1 Spirochaetaceae bacterium | reverse complement strand
AAAAAATCAACGTCAATTACAATAACTGAAGAAACATACTCGTTGCGCTTCATTCGGGCTAATTCTTCGGTAAGGCGGGTCATAAAAAAACCGTAGTTATACAAACCGGTTTTTACGTCCCGCAAGGAATGGTCATAGTTAAGCTGATTCTGGATAGCCAAAGAAACAAAATACATAAAATGCTGAATAAAACCCAGTTCTATATCGCTAAAGGGTATTTTTTCCCGTTTGCCCCCTATAAGTATCAGTCCGTAGAGGCTGGAAGGGCTGAAAATAGGAATTATCAGCGACGGTTCAACCATACAGAGTTCTTCCGCCGCAGGAGCGTTGTTCATCTTAGCGAGGAGGTCGTCATAGGTAATCATATAGAGCGGGTTTTGTCTAAAAAAAGTCTCGAATGGAGTTATGCTGTCAATATGTAATCCGGTATCCATTAACTTATAATGACGGTATCCCTTGATAGTTATCTCATCTTTATTTTGAAAAGACTTCCATAAGAAAACGATAGAAGTTGGATTGATGCGATTTGTAAGATGAACTACCGCGGTTTCCAGTATATCTTCAAGCGCGGTATGACAAAAAACGCTTAACACGCTGGAGAAAAGGTCTTGATAATCCCGTATTTTTGCATTAAGATCGTCGATATAAGAAATAACTCCAAGTCTGCGGAGAAAAGGGAGATTTTCTTCTACTGCGGGGGTAGAGAGAAAATTCTGATATTTCGCAGTATTCTCCATTTTACTGGTTTGAATAATATCGCTCATTATGTTAGGGAATAATGATCGCAGATGGTTTTTCGCCATTCGGCTCGATTTTCCTTGTCCTCCCATTCGAGAATTTTTTTAATTTTAAACGGAGGGCTACTGTGGAGACCGTTGAAATGGACCACTCCGAAACGGCCTCCGCCGATATAGATAACTACATCCCCTTTTTCCAGAGTTTCACCCTTAGCGACTCTGGCGATAATACAGTCGAAATGAACCGGCTCATTGGTATTTTTATCGCCGATTGCGGAAGCGATATCCTTAATCGCTTTACCGCAATAGGGACAATCTGGAGTTGGAAGCGGTTCGGCAGAGGCGGCGGGCGGTATCCATTGGAGCCGCTCGTAAATACCGCCTCGTCCTTTATCGTAGCGGAGATTGCCGCCTCCTTTTTTGGTTTGCCGAGGGTTTTCCGGCTCTGTATCCGTTTCCCGGTCTCGGCGCCGGTATCCTCGCCGGCTATTTCCCCCCCTCCCACTCACTGTACGCTCCTCCCTGGGGTATATTTAAGATTTCATTACTCAGTATCATAGCCAAACATTCGATGGCTTCAAACAGATATTCCCGATCATTAATTTTTGTCCGTAACTGCTCCAATTCGGCGGGTCCCAGACGATTCCCGGCGCGAACAGTGCGACCTCCTGTCCTGCCCGCCGTCATAGGCGCTCCATAAAAGCCGACGCAAGATGGGTAACCGCGGTTGGACCGACAAATACCGCATCGAAACGCACAGCCATACCGTTATATTCTCGATGAGAAGCGAGGAAATACTTAGCGGTTTCTATGATGCGCCGTTGCTTTTTTTTGGTAATGGCGTATCCTAATTCCTCAATTCCCACCTGAGACCATGCTTTTACCTCGACAAAGACGATAGTTTCACCGTCTAGGGCAATCAGGTCTATTTCGCCGACTCTGGAAGAAACATTACGGGCTATGATACGCATACCCGCGTCTTCCAACACTGCGGCCGCTACGCTTTCCCCCTCCCGACCTTTCTGATGAGACCTATCCATGGTTTATTGCCGAAGGGATCATCCGTGATCCCTTGCAGAGCGTTTTATCCTTGAGGCGTTTCTGCCTCAGCTTTTGCCTTGGGCTTTTTCTTAATGATAAGCTCCTTAATTTTTGCGGCTTTACCGATCTTATCCCGGATATAGTAGAGCTTCGCTCTCCTGACCTTACCGGGACGGACCACTTCGATTTTGGCTATCCGGGGAGAATAGAGGGGAAAAACCCGTTCTACGCCGACGCCGTAGGAATTCTTACGGACCGTAAAGGTTTTCCCGACTCGGGCGTTCTTGAAAGCAATAACCAGCCCTTCGTAAATCTGGACCCGCTCGGTTTTACCCTCAATAATTTTGAAGTGTACCTTGACAGTATCTCCTATATTGAAGGCGTTTCTTTCTTCTTTCATTTGATCGGCTTCAATCGCCTGGATCTCGTTCATGTTTGCTCCATACTTCTTCTAGTATACTACGGGTTTCTCCATCGAACAGCCCCGTTTCTATGCCTCGGCGGATCAGGTCTGGCCGCCGGGCAAAAGTTTTCTCGACTCGTTTTTTCAGCCGCCAGCGCCGGATATTCTCATGATGCCCTGACAGCAAGATTTCCGGTACCGCAAGCATACCATACACTTCCGGGCGTGTATACTGGGGATACTCCAAAAGCCCGCCGGAAAAACTCTCTTCTTCCAGAGACGCCGGGGTAATCGCCGTTTCCGCCAGCCGATAAGTGGCGTCAATCACCGCCATAGCCGCGGTCTCCCCGGAAGACAACACATAGTCCCCGATGGAGATTTCATCGTCTATATACCGATCAATGATCCGCTGATCGATCCCTTCATATCTGCCGCACAACAGGACAAGCTCCTGTTCCGCGGCAAGGGATTCCGCCGCGGCTTGAGTGAAGGGACGCCCAGAAGGGGAAAGGTAGACCGTCTTTTTCCCGGATGTCTGTTTTTCCTCCTTGGGGCAGACCCCTACCGATTCCAACGCCCGTCCCAAGGGTTCAGGCATCATCAGCATCCCCGGTCCGCCTCCGTAAGGAGCGTCGTCGCAGGTCCGATGCTTGTCAAAGGCGAAGTCCCGGATATTCACCGTCTGATATTCCACAACGCCTCGGTTTACCGCCTTTCCCAAAATAGAAAGCGCAAAAAAGGCGTCGATAATCTCTGGAAACAGCGTCAATACCGTATACTTCATTCCAACACCCAGGGATGCAGGATTACCGCCCGGCGAGTTTCAAGGTTTATCTCTCCGAAAAACTCGTTTCTGAAAGGAGCCAGCTTTACTTCGCCGGAAGCAAGCCGAATTTCCGCTAAACTTCCTGACCCGCCTTCGATTATACCCGTAATATGCCCTAAGGCTTCTCCGGCTGAGGAAATTACCGCAAGCCCTCGAAGGTCTTCCACGTAAAACTCGTCCGGTCTCAGGGGAGCCGCATGGTCCCGATTGACGATTACTTCCGCGCCGGTTAAGGCTTTTGCCGCTTTAGGATCGTCAACGCCTCGGAACTTTATCGCCAGCCCTCGGCTGAGGGGCAGGGTATCCTCGATTTCCCGCAGGCTTTCGGCGTCTCCTACTCTAATGACCGCCGAAGAAAGCCGCCGAATATGGTCATACTCTCCAGAGAGAGACCGGACTTTTACAAAACCTTTAACCCCAAAGGGCGCCCCTAGGAGGGCGACGATAAACCGCTCGGTCACGGCGACTACCGGGTCAGTCTAAAATCTCCAGAACCGTATGTTTTCCGCCTTTTGCGGTAGCGGCTTGCAATACGGTTCGGATAGCCTTAGCAATACGGCCATGTTTCCCGATAACCTTACCGATGTCATCGGAGGCGACTCTGAGTTCCAATATGGTAGACTTTTCTCCTTCCACCACATTGACGGTTACTGACGAAGGATCATCAACCAGAGATTTTACGATATACTCAACCAGATCCTTTTCCACCTGTCCCCCCTTGAAGTATTTACTGTATCAAAACTATAAGGTTACGCCTTTTTTGTTCAGCAGTTTATGGACCGTATCGCTTGGAGTAGCCCCATGCTGTAACCAGCTTTTTACCCGCTCTTCATTAAGGAATATCTGCTTATCTTCCTCTGCAATGGGATGATAATACCCGATTTCCTCAAGGCTTTTCCCATCCCGAGGGGCCCGTTTATCCATAACCACTATACGGTAATAGGGGCGTTTTTTTGTTCCGAATTTCTTGAGCCTAATTCTTGCGCTCATCGAGTCCTCCTAATATTCTGCTAAAACCAGTTATAGCAAACCTTATGCGTTTAGTCAAGGGCGGCAAAAAAAATCCGCTTATCTTTCTTTATATAGAATAACAAGGAAACGTGTCAAATACATCCTCGTATTTGACACAAAACTGAAAGATTACCTCCACTTCGTCATATCGATTTGGTTAAGCCGTTTGGCGACGACGGTCGTGCAGGAGAGGTCTCCGGTAACGTTAAGCGCGGTCCGTCCCATATCGAGGAGCGCGTCGATGCCGAGAAACAGCGCGTACGCCCCGGCAACCGCGCTGCCGGCCGTAACCTGAAGACCCACCGAATCAAGCACCAAGAGGAGCATGATAGCCCCCGCGCCCGGAACGCCTGCGGTCCCAATTGAGGCGAGGGTCGCGGTTATGACGATGGTTCCAATCTGAGTCCCGGAAAACCCATGCCCCCATACCGACAGCGCAATAAAAGTCGCGCACACCCCTTGATAGATGGCGGTTCCGTCCATGTTGATGGTCGCGCCCAAAGGCAGGGAGAAGGAGTAGATGTTTTTCGGCACCCCAAGGTTGTCCGCGGCTTCCATAGATACCGGCAGAGTGCCGTTGGAACTTCGGGTAACGAAAGCGGTGATAAACGGGTCTTTCGCGTCTTTGAAGTAGCGTTTGAGGTTCAGCCCGCCGTAGAATTTGACGAGTCCGCCGTATACCGCGATGATATGGACGGCGTATCCGATGAAGCAGGCGATGGTTACGGTTACGAGCGCGCCCATTACCTTCGGACCGTTGGTGGCGAGGACGCCTGAGACGAGGGCGAGGACGCCGAAGGGCGCGTACTGCATGATGCCTTTGATGATGAGCATCATAACTTCCGCGATGCCGTCAAAAAAGGTGTAGAGGATGTCCCCGGCGCGTTTGAGGCGTTCATTTTCTGAGACCCGCAGGTACGAAACGCCGATGCCGAA
Organism: Spirochaetaceae bacterium; assembly: GCA_031257135.1. Taxonomy (GTDB): domain Bacteria; phylum Spirochaetota; class Spirochaetia; order Treponematales; family Breznakiellaceae; genus JAITHW01. The sequence goes on along the minus strand of JAIRPH010000133.1, from coordinate 9,140 downwards.
GATGAGGGCGAAGAAGATCACCGCGAGGATCGACTCGTTGACGATGACTTGGGCGACGCTGGTCGGGATCATGGCGAGGAGGGTTTGGGCCATAGTGGGAGCTTTTGCATCGCGCCCTGCGGTTTCAACGAAATTGTCGAGCTGAGTTTGCGGCTGAAAGACCGCGCCCATTGCCAAACCGATAACCACCGCCACCGCTGAGGTGAGAAGATAGAAGACAATGACCCGGATTCCGACTTTTCCGAGATTGGCGGGGCTTACCGAAGATGCGCCGACGATAAGGGTAGAAAGGATGATAGGCATCATAATCATTTTGAGGAGCCGCACAAAGATGTCCCCGAAGGGCGCAATAACGAGGATTTTTTCCTTAAAGACAAGTCCCAGAACGACGCCTACTCCGAGACCGATGAGAATCCGGTAGAGCAGGTTAAACTCAAAATACCAGCTATACCAATGCTTTTTGGACATATACACTCCTTAGAGAAAGATTGAAAATCAGTATACCCTCTTTTTAAGGAAATGTAAAGAAATGAAAAAAATACGCCCCGATCTAAGACCTCTTATAATTTTGATAAAATTAAGGTTATTGATTGGTCGGGACTGTCTGTATTCCACATAATAAACAATAATTTATTTTGCGCTAAACGATAATACTGTATTATAACGGAATCGCCCTCAAAGTTGTCAATATAAATAGTATCATCCGCTTCTTCGTAAGTATTAGCTCGAAATAAGGTATCCATCAATATTATTTCGTTGGTGTTAAAGCGTATGAATTCTATTTTCTCGCCGGATTTGATAAGCCCCCAGCTTCCATTCAGGGAACGATCAAAAGCGTAAAGCCCTAAGCCCATACTGATTATCGCGCAGAAACATACTAATTTCTTCATGCTTTTATATCGGCATATTTAACCTTTTTCATAAATAATCTAAGCCCGCGCCTGACGCCCGGCTTGGGGTCTGACGCGCCGCGCCGCGCCGAAACAAAACCGTTCCGGCGGGAGGTTTTTTTCTATAAACCCGCCGGAACGGTAACAGGGCTGACCGCCCTGTGCAAAGCCCGCGCACGGACGCAGGCGGATTTCTAATCGCTTATCGTTTTTTCTGCCGTGTTATAGTCAAGCGAATATAGTTTATTATATTGGTCGTTCACTTTGGCGGCGTTATATTCGTCAGGACTGGAAAAACCGCCGCTGTCTGTAGTATTACTTGCAACCGCAGTATAAGCGGCATCGCGGCCGTCGGTCGGTATTTTTAAAAAGACCAGTTTTCTACTGCTGTTATATGCGTAGCGGTAGGTTTTGGCAGGAGAGCCGCTGTTTGTAAAGGTACAACTGTCCGTGGTAAACACATACGTTCTATTTAGGTTTTTTACTCCTCCACTGACGCCGTTATAGGTTTGTCCGGCAAGCTCGTTGATTCCTACGTTATCCGGCAACGGTTCGTCCAAAAACAGAGCTTTGTTGTCCGCGCTGAAGGCGTAATTGTATATTACGTTCTTGAACGCACCCTCCACAACATAATCAACATATTCCGCAACACTGGAGAAACCCATCGTAGCAATCATTTGATTGACGGCTTCCGCGCCCTGTTGCGCTATCGCTTGGTCGTACGCTACTTGCGCTGATGCTCTATACTCGGTCTTGGTTTGTAATGGTCCATATTCATCGCCGTTAAGTTGTTCGGCAACTTTTTCAGGAACGAGGGTTACTGTTTTTGCGGTTCCATTCCATGCGTAAGAACCTATTGCTATTTCGACATAGACATAGCCGCCGTCTTGCCGGTTTTGCCCATACTTTGTGAATGTTCCATTTACCGCGCCGGAGGCTGTTGAGGAAAAGACTATTTTTGTATCTAAGTCAACATACGTTTTCCCGCTTAACGCGTTTGCGCCGGACGATGACGGCAACGCCGTCCATTTTGCGTATACGGTTATGTTGGCGGTAACGGGCGTTGTTGCGGTAAACTGAGTTCCGCCGCCGTTCTGCGCCGTGTACCAGCCGCCGAAGGTATAGCCGGTCTTTGCCGGAGCCGGCAATGTTCCAACGGTTTCGCCGGAATTTACTTGTGCAGTAGTTGGACTAACCGTTCCGCCGTCAGGGTTAAAGGTAACGGTGTATTGCGCTGTTTGCCCCGTCGTCCATTTTGCGTATACGGTTATGTTGGCGGTAACGGGCGTTGTTGCGGTAAACTGAGTTCCGCCGCCGTTTTGCGCTGTGTACCAGCCGCCGAAGGTATAGCCTGAGCGCGCCGCGGCGGGCAGATGATCGCCCAGAGACGCGCCTGCCTCGGCTTTTATGGTTGCCGGCTCAACGGCTCCTTCGCCGGCGTTAAAGGTAATGGTATACATCACCGGATCGGGAGTTCCAACGGTTTTCCAGCGGGCGTACAGGGTAATGTCTTTGGTGATCGGGATGACCGTATCGAACTGAATCCCCTGTTGAGAGCCGTTTTGGGTAAACCAACCCACAAAGTCATAGCCGTCTTTTGTTGGTATCGGCAGATCGGACAGCGTTTTACCGGAATTTACTTGTACAGCGGTTGTGACGACCGTTCCGCCGGCAGGGTCAAAGGTTACGGTGTATTGTACCGGCGGGTCGTCGGCTGATTCTGGACAGCCAAGCAGAATGATTGCAAATACCGACAGTACCGCCGATATGTTCCGCATAATTTTCTTATTTGCCATGGTTCGCTCCTTTAGGCAAAAAAAGTCATATTTCCGCAACCGGTTTGATCTTGCTTAGGACTGCGCCGGTTGGGGCTGGTTGTTTCTCAAGACGATCCCCTGAGCGATCTAAGGCTGATCCCGCTAGCGATCTAGGCTTGAGCCGTAAATCTGGATTCCGCAATCACCTCCCTCATATTTTTCAGCAGTCCGCCGCTGTGTTTCGGCGGACTCTGGGTTGCTATCGCAGAGAAAAGATAGAAAAAGATGAGAATTCTTGGCTGAAGCGACTATTTCAGCATGAGTAATGAGTAATGAGTAATGAGTAATGATTAATGAGTAATGAGTAATGAGTAATGAGTAATGATCCCGACTTTTTAGCCTGCATTACCGTTTTTACCGTACCTTTTTAATCGTTTACCGCTGTCCCGCGGCTGATATATAAACCATAGCAAAGTACGGAAAAAATGTCAAGGCGACTTTTCGGTAAATTCGAGAAAAGACCGGACCGTCCGAAAAGACGTATACGCCGCCTGAGTCATACCGGGCAGAGACGCAACCCCCGGCAAAGGCTTAAAGGTCTTAAAGGACAAATACTTGAAGGGATGAATATCCAGCGCATTGGGATACCAGCCGTCGATTTCATCAATATCGACGATGTTTAAAGCCGGACTGTAAAATATGGGTAATACTACGCCCCTATCGAGGAGGAGTTTTTCCGCTTCCGCCAGCGTTTCCATTCGTTTCCCGCCCTCTTCAAGCATAGACCGGTCCATCAAGGTTTCGTAATCGGCGTCGTCGTAGCGGGCGTAGTTCATCGTAGAATCCCGCCGCCACATCTCCAGAAACGTATAAGGGTCCGCAAAATCCCCGATCCACGTCGTAGAACCAACGCTGTAATTATCCTGTTTAAGAGACGCTTCATACCCGCCGTAGGGAACCACTTCGATTCTAACGGGAATCCCAAGATTGTCCATCCACGCCCCAAGCATGATGGAACCCATCCGAGCCGCTTCCTGCGAAGGATTCAGCCGGACAACCAAAACCGGAAGCCCCGCGCCTTGAGGATACCCCGCTTCGGCTAATAACTGCCGGGCTTTTTCCATATCCGTAGTTTCAAGCCCCTCTATGTGAGGATACCCGGCAAGAGGATAGACCAGCGTCTTCGCCGGAAGCATATAACCCTGCCGTATCTCATCCCAGGGCAGAGCCAGCGTAAGAGCCTGACGGACGCGGTAATCGTTCCAAGGCTTTTCCTTAGCCTTGATGAAATAGTAATGCGTGGAAAACATAGGATTCAGCATGATCCCGCTCAGGTCGGTAAGCCCATCCATGTTTACATCACGGTAAATCCACCGAGCTTCCCCGGAATTCCAAAGCTCCGCGGATTCATTCCCGTCTTTGATAAACCGCAGAGTAAGCCGGTTTAAGGATACGTTTTTGGAGTCCCAATACTGCTCATTTTTGACTAAGGTTATGCGGGTAGGCTTGTTTTCTTTGATGTAAAACGGACCGTTGGAAACCGGCGGCTCCTTAGACCAGTTTTTCTTGTTTATCATAGACGGATGAATCGGACTGAAAGAATGATGACAGAGCATCCGCGGGAAAAAAGAAGCCGGCGCGGAAAGCCGCACGATTAAGGTCTCATCGTCTCTGGCGATAATCCCAACCTGATTAGGGTCCCGGGTTTCTCCCAACCTATACGCCCGCGCGCCTTCAATAATATCGAAGAGAGACGCATACGGAGCGTTTCGGGAGGGATTGAGCAGAGAAAGCCACGCGACCCGGAAATGCTCGGCTGTAACCGCGTCTCCGTTCCAGTATTTAGCGTCTTTCCGCAGGATAAAGGTCCACTGCTTTTTATCTTCCGATACCCACCACCGGACGGCTACTCCCGGAACCGGCTCCATCGTCAGAGGATGATACGAAAACAGTCCCTCGTAAATGCCCGTAAAAAGCTGGGCTTCATGGGTCAGAAAAGCCTTCCTGAAATCCAACTGCATATCGCTTTGAGGAAAGGCAACCGTTAAGGCGTCCCGGATTTCCGCCCGAGGACGAGTCGTCGCAAAATCCGGCTCTTTCCCGAAAAATTGCGACCGTTTCCGCTGGGCTTCTAAAGAATTGAAGGCAGGCTTATCCGCGCTTTCCCGAACCGGCAGTCCGCCGCAACCCGTTATAGTCAATATGATAACTAAAGGCATCGCTGTTTTATACATAAGTAGATACAGCATACACCCGCTACCCAGCCGAATCAATACCCATGCGCTTAAACTGTTCTTCTTCGGCTCTCAAACTGGAGTATTCGGTAAATTTCTCGCTTGCCTTGAGAAACGCGTTTTTAATAGTAGCTAGTTCCGGTTTTATTCCCTTTACTTTGATGCGGTCTTCTTTGTCAACAGAGGCTTTAAAATAGTCGTCCAACGCCCCTAACACCCGATGTAAAATCCTAACGTCTTTGATGGCGGTCTCAAGAAACCGCAGAAGCTGATCGTCCGGCAGAGCTTCAAGTTTCGCCGCGCTCCGGTTGCCGGCGTTGGCGAGGTTTTTCGCTTTTTTGTCCATATCTTCCCGTAAGTGGGTAAAGTTGATTCGCTCTTTTATTCCGGTCCCGGCGGTTCCATCGGTAAATTCTATTTCATAAATAGTCGGCTCCGGTTCATGGTTGAGCATTTGCCCTATAACCCGCTTAACTTTGTTCAAAAAACTGATCTTCCGGCGTTCCATGAGGATTTCATTTTCATCGAATTTCTCTCCTATGACCGTAAGGGTTGACGCCACAGAACCGATAACCTGAATTCCCTCGACTAACATGGGCTTGATTGAGTTTTCTTGTTTTGCCGGCGCTTTAGGTTTTTCATTAGCGGTCCCGGCGTTGAGGGCTTTAAGGACCTTTTTCCGCAAGTTAGGTCCCTCTGGGGAGTAATCTTCCCGGATGAGTTCCTCGGCGAGTTCGGCATAGAAGGCTTTGCCCTTATTGGCGGCGGCGAATCTTTTTTTAATGTCCCCTACGGTGGGAGGTTTGTTCTCCGAAAAGCCTGCGAGGAGGGTCCGCAGTTGCAGTTTATAGTATTCTTTATCGAAGTCGGTGAGGGCTTTTAGGTCCGCCATGACGCCGCCGGTTAATTTATTTAAGGTAACGGTCACGCCGTTGACCACGTTGATGCCCATAGCGTCGGTACCGCCTCTGAGCCGGTTTATGAAGGACCCTACCGCGCCGGTAATCGGGGATTCCGAGGACGCGCTCAGATGCGCCCAGTCAACGTACTTTACCAATCCTAAGACGAGTTTTATCCGGTCCAGCGTGAAAAAATCCAGATTGAGCTGATAAAAATTCGCAAGGAAATCGAGTTGAGTATCATAACTCGCCAGTCTGATGCTGATCTGTTCGCTACTTTCGGACTCGGAAAAGGGAGTATTCGGCGGGACAATGATTTCCCCTATTTGAGCGTCTCCTTTATAAGGGTCTTCTTTTATCAGCCCCTTTTTAAGCAGTAAGCCGTAGAGCGAAGTGTATGCCGTCTGAAAGGCTTGAAGTTTTTCTTTCAAAGCCGTTACTTCAAACTTTTCGAGCGTATTTCTCCGGGCTTCTAGGGCTTCCGAGAGCGTTTTCTGATAATCCGTAAGTTCACTCATGGTTATATAAAATTTACCTTACATAGAGATAATCTTCAAGACCGCGCAATAGGCGTATCTACTATTTCGGAATAATTTATGAAAAAGTTACATATTATTAGCTTCTACCGGTTCTTCCCGATTTTCTTCTTCCTGCTGAGGTCTAGGGAGCCATTTACGGATTTCTTCAGCTTCTTTTAACGCGGTATATTCGGCGGATTTTTCGGTCGCCTTGATGTACGCGTTTTTCATTGCGCTTAGTTCAGGCTTTATGCCTTTTACCTGACCCCGGTATTTTTCGTCTACCTTTGTTTTAAAGAAGCTGTCCAGAGCTATCAAGAGTTTATACTGGTTGCTGATTCCTTTGGCGGCTCTCTCCAAGAAATTGAGGAGTTCTTCGTCGGACAGAGCTTCAAATTTTATCAGCGCGGCTCCTTGAAAGCTGATTTTCGCGAGATTCCGGCTTTTTTTCTCAAGGTCTGCCTTCATTTCTTCGTATACGATCCGTTTTTTGATCGGTTTAGCTTCTTCGGTTTGAGCTTTGGAGGACGGTTCTTCATATTCCACTTCAAAGACCGCGGGTTTCGGCTGTTTGCTCATCATTTTGTCGATGAACCGCTGAAGCCGCACCCAGAAGCTGGGTTCAGGGTCTTCCAGCAGGTATTTATTGTAATCGAATTTTTCCTCGATGGTGTGGAGGATGCTTGAAATAGAGCCGATTATCTGGATTCCGTCCATCAGCAAGTACCGGTTCGATACTTGGGTCTTATGTTTTTCTTCAGCCACTCGAAGCGATCTCAGGACTTCTTCCCGCAGATGCGCTCCTTGCGGCGAATAATCTTCTTTGAGGAGTTCTTCGGCTAACTCGTTGTAAAAGGTCTTATTCGGCGATGCCGCGGCGAGGCGTTTCTTTATTTCGCCCGGGGTAGGATGGTTTTCCGGAGTCAAGCAGTCGGCAAGGGTAGCGCGGAGTTCGTATTTATAGAATTCCCGGTTAAAGTGATTGACGATCTTCAAACATCCCAAAATAGCGATGGCTATTTTAGCGAGGCTCGCCGGCGCGTTCAAGGCGGAACTATCTTTGCCCGACATGATTCCCCGCTTAATCTCCGCTACCGCCTTGGTCACCGGGTAATCCGATTCAGGGGTCAGCGCGGACCAGTCGATGTACTTGACCAGCCCCATGACGAGATTGATCTTTCCGAAATCAAGGGCGTCCAGAGACAGCGGGAAGAAATTCGCCAATATGTTAAGCTGGGTATCGTAATCAGCCAATCTGACGCTGAGGTCCTGCGTTTTGGTACTTTCCGCAAACACCGAGGTCTTAGGGATATGGATTTTCCCTATTTCTATACTGCTTTCGTTTTTATACGGGTCTTCTTTAAGCGCGCCTTTTTGAATTAAAAAAAGATACAAGGCGTTATACGCGCTGTAAAACGCCTGAAGCCGTTCCTTTAACTTATCCAGCTGGGACTCTTCAATCCAAGCCCGCCTTTTTTCAAGAACATTCGAAAGTTCTTCCAAATACTCCATTATGAGGTATAGTATGCGCTATACTTAAAATTAAATCTAGTACCTTTTTGTAAGCTGTTTTTACCAATACGCAAGGAAGGACTTTGAACCATGATCGCCGACGCCCATTGTCATCTTTGGGACCTATCGAACCATCTCCCCGACGCCGAGAGAGAACGCCGGAACCGCGGCGTTGTCTGCGCCGCCTCCGCTTGGAACTTGAGGGATTTTTCTTACCAAGCGGACCTCCGTCAAAAGGCGTCCGCCGATAATGCCCCGCGGATATACCTCTGCTTTGGGGCGCATCCTCAGCTTCCCGCTTCGCCGGAGCAGGCGCAAGTTTCCGCTTCGCTTGCGCTTCTGGAAACCTTAGCCTCCTGCGGACGTTTAGACGGGATAGGCGAAACCGGTTTTGATCTCTTTGACCAAACCTTCCGGGATACCGAAGCGGTACAGGATCGGCTGTTCGCGGCGCATCTGGACCTTGCCCTAAGCCGCGGACTGCCTATTGTTCTCCATATCCGCAAAGCCATGCACAAAGTTTTTGCCTGCGCTTCGGAGTTAAAAAAAGCGCGGTCCGTGATTTTTCATTCTTATCCCGGAACATTGGCGGAAGGAGAAGCGTTATTACGCCGCGGCATAAACGCCTATTTTTCCTTCGGCAATCCTCTTGCGCTGGGACGCAAAGAGTCGCTTCGATCCTGCGCGGGACTGCCGCGGGATCGTCTCCTCGCCGAAACCGACGCTCCTTATCAGCGTCTGCCGGGAACCGTCTTTTCTCACTGGGACGATCTGCCGGAAATATTCCAGATTATGGCGCGGATTCGGCAGGAAGCAGGACATCCCCTTGAAGACTTGCAACGCATAACCGAAGAGAATTTCTACCGGGCTTACAACAGCGACGCGGTTTAGGCTTCCTTTGAATCCCTTGGAAAATAAAGAACCCATGAGCAAGCTCATGGGTTCTTTATCAACTATTTTTCAATGAATTATATTTTTTAAATATTTGTATATACTATTGAATATCTCCAGAATAAATGTTTCCTTACCTTTGCTTTTCCTAATTTGGTTTTCACTATTTTCTTTATTTCTTTTATTGTTAAATATTTATCATACTGAAAATGTCCTGCCCACGCTTCCTTTTCTGCTTTTGAAACTTTTATATTTCCATTGTTTTTTAGCCTTAATAGTATACTTAATGGCGCTACGATAATTGCCAATAAATAATCTTTGGTGGTGATCTACAAAGTATGATAGAGAGAGAATGACAAAGGGGGACAAAGTCGATACTATGGAATAATGTCAATCACCATAGAACTCAAATGCCCCCAATGCCATAGCAATACTATAG
>JAIRPH010000225.1 GCA_031257135.1 Spirochaetaceae bacterium | reverse complement strand
CGGAAATCCCGGAGCATCTCGTCGAGTACCGGGAAGAAGAGCCGGAACTCGAAACCGCCCCCGCCGAAGCGGAACGCTTCTTCGCCATGATGAAAAACCGCTTCAAGTAAAGCCCCGGGCGGCGATTTTATTATAAAAACACCTGCTTGATTAAACTTATGCCGCGATAAAGGCATTGACATTTCTTCTAAATGCGGTATTATTAAAATAAACTATGACAAAATCGCTTGTTTTGTCATGGAAATAAATATGCAGATAAAAGATAAACGAGCCGTTTTTTTGTTCCCCGGTCAAGGCGCGCAATATCGGGGCATGGGATTAGACTTCCGGGAAAAAAGCCGAGCCTGCGCGGAATTGTTCCGCATGGCTTCGGACATCCTCGGCAAGGATATGACCGCCCTGCTCCGGGATTCAGACGACGAAACCCTCAAGCGCACCGATGTGTCTCAGCCCGCCATTACGCTGGTCAATCTCGCCGCCGCGGGATACCTCATGGAACAAGGCATCCTCCCCGGAGCCTGCGCGGGCTTCAGCTTGGGAGAATACGCCGCCCTAACCGTTACCGGCGTAATCTCCCCGGAAGACTGCTTCAAACTGGTAAAAGCCCGGGGAGAAGCTATGCAGGCATCGGCAGACCGTATCGGCGCGGGCGAAAACGCCCCGGGCATGGCGGCGGTACTGGGGCTTGCGCCGGAACGAGCGGAAGCGCTCATCGCCGAGTGGAAAATCCCCGGGCTGTACGCCGCGAACATCAATTCCCCTCGGCAGATGGTGGCGTCAGGCACGGCCGAAGCCCTCGCGGAAGCGAGCATCCGGTTTAAAGAAGCCGGCGCGAAGCGGGTAATCAGGCTGGCGGTAGCGGGACCCTTTCACTCGCCGCTTATTGCGGACGCCGCGGAGCGGTTCTCCCCGATACTTGAGTCCGTTCCCTTCCATGATCCGGTTATCCCGTTTTACTCCAACGTATCCGGCGGACAAGTCCTCGCCGCCGGGGAAGCGAAACGCCTCAGTCTGCGGCAGATAACCGAACCGGTACGCTGGGTCGCGGAGGAAACCGCGGTCGCCGGAAGTATCGGAGCGGCTCTTGAAACCGGTCCGGGCAAGGTTCTGTCCGGTCTCTGGAAAGATTTCGGAAGCCCGGTTCCCTGCTACAGCGCGGGAACCGTTGCAGATATCGATATACTCATAGGATAAATCATGCTGTTGCAGAATAAAAAAGCTCTGGTTACTGGGGCGTCCCGAGGCATAGGCAGAGCGATTGCGGAACTGTTTCTCGCTCATGGAGCCGAAGTGTGGGGGCTTGGGACGAAAGCTCCTGCCGATATTGAGGAACGCATCGCCAAAGCCGAAGGAAAACTGCGCTGGATCAGCGCGGATTTAGGAAACTTGGGAACCGTGGAACAAGCCGTTGAAGACGCGCTTAAAGCCGCGGAAGGCTTCGATATTCTCGTGAATAACGCGGGAATCACTAAAGATAGTCTTTCCTTTAGAATGAGCCTTGAAGATTTTCAGAAAGTGCTGGATGTAAACCTTACCGCGGCGTTTCTTACCGCGCGCGCCGTAGGACGAGACATGATACGCCGCCGAAAAGGGTCGATTATCAATATGGCAAGCGTAGTCGGGATTCACGGCAACGGCGGACAGGGAAACTACGCGGCAAGCAAAGCCGGGCTTATCGGGCTTACCAAGTCTCTGGCGCAGGAAGTCGCAAGCCGCGGGGTTCGGGTCAACGCGGTCGCGCCGGGGTTTATCCTGTCTGACATGACCGACGCAATGCCCGAAGCGGCGCGGGAAAAAATGCTGGAACATATCCCCCTGAAACGCGCCGGAACCCCTGAGGACGTAGCGTCAGCGGTTCTTTTTTTCGCATCAGATATGTCGGTCTATATTACCGGGCAAACGCTTCCGGTTGACGGCGGGATGTTTACCTAAAATTAAGGAAACGATATGAAGAGAAAAGTAGTAGTTACCGGAATGGGAGTGATTTCCCCTATCGGCAATTCGGCGGCTGACTTTGAAGCGGGCATCAAAGCCGGAAAGAGCGGGATTGGAAAAATAACCGCCTTTGATACAACCGGTTTCGACGTTACGATTGCGGGAGAAGTGAAAGATTTCGACCCGTCTCAGTGGTTCGAGAAAAAAGACGCCCGGAAGATGTGCCGGTTCACGCAGTTTGCGGTCGCCGCGGCGTCTCAAGCGTTGGATCAGGCGGGACTCCTGAAAGACGGTCGAATAACCTGCAACCCCGAAACCGCGGGCGTGGTTTTAGGAAACGGCATCGGCGGATTTGAGGTGGTCGCCGAATCGTACCGCAAGCTGTTTAACGAAGGACCCCGGCGGATGCTTCCTTTGACCGTGCCGATGATGATCTCAAACGAAGCCCCGGGAAATGTTTCGATAGTCTTCGGCTTGAAGGGTCCCGCGTTTACCCAGATAACCGCCTGCGCTTCCGGCACCGACGCGTTGGGGCAGGCTCTCGATCTCATCCGGGTCGGGCGTTGCGAAGTTGCCATCGCGGGCGGCACCGAAGCCTGCGTCGTGCCGTTCGCCATCGGAGGCTTCCAGATGCTCAAAGCTCTTTCTATCAAGCGATGCGATACTCCTGAAAAGGCGTCCCGCCCCTTTGATGCGGATCGGGACGGTTTCGTGCTGGGAGAGGCTTCCGGCGTGTTGGTGCTTGAAAGCGAAGAACACGCGAAACGCCGAGACGCGGCGATCCTAGCGGAATTCGCCGGTTACGGCGCGACCGCGGATGCCTATCATATTACCGCGCCTGCGCCTGACGGCGAAGGAGGATCCCGGGCTATCGTCTTAGCGTTGAAAGACGCCGGCGTAAAACCTGAAGATGTGCAGTATTACAACGCTCACGGCACCTCTACGGAGATCAACGATCCCTCTGAAACGAAAATGCTGAAACAAGCCTTTAAGGATCATGCGTACAAACTGAAAATTTCCAGCACCAAGAGTATGACCGGTCACTGCATTGCCGGAAGCGGCGGACTTGAAGCGATTGCCTGCGTACTCGCCATCCGGGGCGGTTTCTTCCCGCCGACTATCAACTTAGAAAATCCTGATCCCGCCTGCGATCTCGACTACGTTCCCAACACAGTACAGTATGGACCGATTGAAACCGCGGTCTCAGGTTCTCTGGGCTTCGGCGGACACAATGGCGTAGTTGTATTCAAAAAATACAGCGCATAGCATAAGCGGACAGTGAGTAAAGTGATAGTTTCACTTGCTGTCCTTTTTTATACTAGACAAGCGGTTAGACTCGTTTGCGTTCTTCAACTATCCGGCGTATCCGTTCAAGAAAGGCTTCTTTAGAAAACTGCTGTACATGGCGAGTAAACGGTTCTCGGTTAGTAAAGCTGTCTTGCATCGCTTCAAATTTTTCTATAGCCTGTATGAGCGATGCCGGAGTTTGTTCGTCAAAGAATATGCCGGTAACGTTTTCTTTCACGGTGTCCAGAACGCCTCC
>JAIRPH010000222.1 GCA_031257135.1 Spirochaetaceae bacterium | reverse complement strand
GATAATGTAAGCATAGCCTGTATTTATTTCGCCGTCCGGCGTTGCATAACTCCGACTTGGCTTAACGACCGGGATCAGTTTTTGTATCCCAATGACGCTTGGGAAAAAGACGCGGAGTTTCAGCATGATTGCCTTGTGTATACGCTTTTTAACAACAACATTTCCTGCAAATACGGCGTGAATCATTGGATTCCCTTTACGGAAAAGGAAGCCGGCGCGAATGAAAAGTTTGAGAGTAATTTTATGTCTTCTTTCTTAAAGGGAAAAACATTTAGTCCAGAGGCGCAGGAGGTTTTATCCGCGGGGAAGGCTTTGTGGAAGTATTTTCACAAAAACAGTAACGCTGTTTCCGTGAACGCTTCGTTTTACGACATTCGGGAATATTTTCAGGGGCGCAAGGAATCAGGCGCGATGAACGTAAAGTCTGCGGACGAAGACTACACAGCGTTACTTAAAGCTCTGCGGGACGCGCAAAAAGCCCTTGTAAAAAAAATCGAGCCGAAGGTTTACGCCTACGGCTTCTTGAAGGAGTAAAAGACTTTGGAAAAGACTTTGCGGGAACGGCGGGGAGCGTTTTTCACGCCGGCAATCTGGGCTGATAAATCGAAAGCGTATTTGGAAAAAGTTTTCGGCGCGGATTGGCAGGACGAGTATTATATCTGGGATTGCGCCGCGGGAACCGGCAACCTCCTCGCAGGCTTGGCGAACAAAGACAACCTCTGGGCGAGCGATATCGACGCCGGCAGTATCAACACTATCCGAGAACTCATCGGCGGAGGCTTTAATCTTCTTCCCAACCACGTCTTCCAATTCGATTTTTTAAACGACGATTTAAAAAAACTTCCCGCAGAGTTGCAAAATATTATCGGCGATCCCGAAAAACGCAGGAAACTGATCGTCTACATCAATCCGCCGTATGCGGAAGCGACAAGCACAAAAGTTATAATCGGAACAGGAAAAAGCAAATTGTCAGTTTCAACGCAATACGCTTCCCATGCTGAATATAAAGAAACCCTTGGCAAAGCGTCAAATGAGATTTTCTCGCTTTTTATGATGCGGATTGCGGATAAATTAGCCGGCGCTCATTTAGCGGTATTTTCAAAGTTAAAATATATTAACGCCTCAAACTTCGCTAAATTCCGGGAAAATTTTTCCGCGCAATTTCAAAAAGGATTCATCTGTCCATCCGTCACGTTTGATAACGTCAGCGGCAAATTCCCAATTGGTTTTTTGATTTGGCGGCTTTCTCATAATGGGTATGAATTCAAGTTTCCAAAAACGATCAGTCTTGATGTTTTCAATCATGACGGAAAATGTTCCGGCAGGAAAAGTTTTTATAACAAACAAAAATATATTAACCGTTGGATAAAAGAATACGATATATATCAAACTGATACAATCGGATTTATGGGGAATTACGGCGCGGATTTTCTCAGAACTCATCAACCATATATTACCGTTAATGAAGGAACACACCACATTAATTATTTTGGGTTTCACAGAAAGAATATCATCGAAGGATGCATCTACTTTGCGGTGCGTCTCTGCATTGAACCGGCTTGGATTAACGACCGGGATCAGTTTCTCTATCCCAACGATAACTACAAAACTGATACTGAATTCCGGCATGATTGCCTTGCGTTTACGCTGTTTCACGGGCAGAATCGCATTTCTTGTACCGGCGGCGTAAATCACTGGATACCGTTCGCCGAAAAAGACGTAGACGCAAAAGAAAAATTCGCAAGCAATTTTATGTCTTCTTTCCTAAAAGGAAAAACGTTTAGCGAGGAGGCGAGCGCGGTTCTTTCTGCGGGAAAAGCGTTGTGGAAGTATTTTCACGATAAAATAAAAGACAATAAAACTATTTCCGTGAACGCTTCGTTTTACGACATCCGGGAATATTTTCAGGGGCGTAAAGAAAGCGGTATAATGAACGTAAAGTCTGCCGATAAAGACTACAACGGGTTGATTAAAACTCTGCGGGACGCTTTAAAAGTTTTAGCGAAAAAAATCGAGCCGAAAGTCTACGAATACGGCTTCTTGAAGGAATGATATATGGAGATTGGAAAACATATAGGACATTCACTGCGTCTCTGCGCTTTTAGCGCAATAGACCGCTATCTGGGATTCCCGGAGCTTCCGTTTGTCTGGGCGGAAACCGACGCAGACCCGGCGGAGCTGGCGAAGGCGTTTGAGGGACTGCGCTTTCCGGGAACCGGGCTTGCAGACGCCGCGCTCGATGCGGAAGGACAAAGCTGGTATTTTCGATGCTCCGACGCTGATGAGCCGTATTGTCCTTCCTACCGACTGCTTTCCTTCAGTCAGGACGAGAAGACCCGCCGCTTTCTTGACTCGGAAGGGGTTTACCCGATTCTGCGGGAATTCCGGGACGGTCTGCTGGAAACGGCTTCGGAACCATGGTGGAACGGACTCAACCGGAGCGCGGAATCCTATCGGGCGGCTATGGACGCCGCGCTTATTCTGGCGCGTTACGCTAAGGGACAGCCTCCGGTTAAAGCCATCGCCGAATCCTTTCAGGATTTGCCCCGGGGCAGTCCTCCGGGAGTAGAGGAACAGCGGGCGATTCTGACTTGTCTGCTGGAATCTTCCCGTCCTGATTTGGGACTGGAACTGCTGAAACTCTGCGGCTTTATTGAAGAATTATGGCATGAGCTTGGCATCTTAGACGATGTGGATCATTCCAAAGAATTTCATCCTGAAGGCAACGTTTGGAAGCATACGATGGAAACCTTCCGGTATCGAAAGACCTTCGATTTGCGGCTTTCTCTGGGACTGCTCTTGCACGACGCGGGAAAGCCTCTGGCGAAGTCATCAGGACTGCGGCGGTTTGACGGTCATGCGGAACTCGGCGCGGAGCAGTCCCGTATATTCCTGAAACGCCTCGGGTTTGACGCCGCCCTCATCGAAGACATTTGGTTTTTGGTTAAACATCACATGATTCCTGCGGCTCTTCCGCGTCTGCCCCTAGCGAAAACGCAGAAAGTCCTTGAATCGCCGCTGTTTCCGACCCTTCTGGAACTCTACCGCTGTGACGAATCCTCTTCCTTCAAGGGTCTCCAAGGCTATTACCAGTCCAGCGCGGCTTATCGGGCGTATCTGCGCCACCGCCGGAATCCGTACCGTTCCGCAGACGGAAAAAAACGATAGGCTTGCATTTTTGCGGCGGTTTCGTATACTGAAAAAGAAGCGAGGTTAAACTATGGACGCCGATAAACAAAATCGTTTCCTGATTGAAAAAGAGATACAACCGATGACTAAAGTTTTTTTGGTCGATTCGGGAGAGCATAAATCGTTTTGCGGTCCCGGCATGATATCACTGCTTACGGCTATTAAAGAAACCGGAAATGTCCGGCAAGCCTGTGAAATAATGAAAATGTCTTACAGCAAAGGCTGGAAACTGCTTAAAGCTATGGAAGGTTTCCTCGGATTCTCGGTGGCGGTCAGACGGCAGGGCGGCAAAAGCGGCGGCGAAGCATGGCTTACGGCGCAGGGAGAAGCCTTTCTGGAAAAACACCAAGCCTTTGTAGCGGAGTGTCAAAATACCGTACAACAGCTATTCGCCCATTATTACGGCTCTTGAGCGGTTCTCCGCGTACCGGCGGCTTGGTTTTCTATCAGCTCCGCTCGATTATGCGTGCCGCTTCTTCCAGAGAGATTCCCTGTTCGCAGGCGATGCGGGCGCGGTCTTCGTACTCGATTTTGGAACGCAGAGGCTTTTCTTCGAGAAAGGCTGTTTTCAGGCGGGCTTCGCCGAAAGCCCCGGCGATACGGCTTTCGGCGCGGGGCAGAGAAAGCCGCCGTACCGGAATCTCCCGAAAGCCGATAGCCGCGGAATGTTGAAACATCGTCCGGCGCAGAACGGAAAGCCTATCCGCCGAAGCCAGCGCGGAAACTATGGTCCCGGGACGGGATTTTTTCATCGCGCAAGGCGTCAGGGTAACGTCCAGCGCGCCGGCTTCAAAAAGACGCTCCATGAGAAAGCCTAGAGCCTCGCCGGTCATATCGTCAATGTTCGTTTCAAGCAGTATCAGTTCTTCGGTTTTCCACGGCTCTTCTTTGTCCGCCGCCGGCTTTTCCTCTCTCCACGAAACCCGCAATACATTAGGTTTATCCATCTTCCGGGTTCCGATGCCGTATCCGGTTTTAAGTTCCGTAAAACTGCCGGAAGTTATAAAAGCGTCCGCCGAAGCCGCAAGAATCCCCGCGCCTGTGGGCGTGGTCATCTCCTTGCTGAAGCCTCCGGTTTTCACCGGCATCCCCCGGACCAAGAGCAGAGTCGCTGGCGCGGGAACCGGCAATACTCCGTGAGCGCACTCAACCGTACCGCCTCCAAGCTCAATCTCTCCGCAGGTGATCCGCTCAGGCTTGAGCATATCCAAACAGATTGCGGTTCCTACAATATCAATAATCGAATCCAGCGCGCCGACTTCATGGAAGGTCACGTCCTCTACGGCGGTTCCATGAACCTGCGCTTCCGCCTCCGCGACGCGCTGAAAAATAGCCAAAGCCCGCTTTTTCGCGCCGCCGCTGATTTCCGAATCCTCAATCAGCCTGCGGATGTCTTTCCACGTGGTATGACGATGATGATGATGAGAGGACGCTCCAAGATCGACAACCGCATGAGTGCCGGTTATTCCTCCCCGCTCGTCTCGGTGAAAAGTCAATTCCCAGCCTTCCGCGCCGAGTTTGTCCAATTCCCGGCGCAGAGCGTCGGGATCGGCTCCCAAATCAACCAACGCCCCCAGCGTCATATCGCCGCTTATGCCGGCAAAACAATCAAAATGCAAGGTTTTCACGTTTTCTCCTTTGGAAAGCGGGAAGCGAAGCTCCGCCGCTTATCCGCCTGCCTACAATACCCGATTCATACTGCCCATCGTATATCCTTCCAGTTCAAGCGCGGCGTATACGAAACCGCAGGCTTTGAGAGACCGGGAAATCTCGTCCATCGCGGTTTCGCTGAAAAAACGCCGCCGCTCCTCCGGGGCGACTTCAATGCGGGCGATGTTCCCATGAGACCGAACCCGAAACTGCCGGAATCCCGCGGCTCTCAAGGCGTCCTCGGCTTTCTCAATCCGAGAAAGTTTCTCCCGGTCGATACGCTCGCCGTAGGGAATCCGGGAAGCGAGACAAGCAAAAGCGGGCTTGTCCCAAGTAGGCAGATTAAACCGCCGGGAAAGCTCCCTGATGTCCGACTTGGTCATTTCAACCATCCGCAGAGGGCTGAGAATCCGCAGTTCCTCCAACGCCTTCAGCCCCGGACGGTAATCTCCGAGATCGTCCATGTTGGACCCGTCCAGCACCGCGGCGATTCCCCGGGCTTTGGCGGCTTTCAAAATGTTCCCGAACTCGATTTTCTTGCAAAAATAACAGCGTTCTTTGGGATTCGCGGCAACCGCTTCGTCAATCTCCGATTCCTCGATCAGGATATGCTCGATGCCGACGTGCCGAGCAACCGCCGCGGCGCAACGGATTTCACTACCCGGAAGCATCGGGGAAACAATAGTCACTGCAATAGCGTTCTTACCCAACGCCGCCGCCGCCGCATGGCACAAAAAGGAACTGTCCACGCCCCCCGAAAAGGCAACCGCCGCGCTTCCCTGCTCGGCGATAACCCTTAACAGGCGTTGATATTTCTCGTCAATAGTCATACTTTCTCCGATTGGGAGTTCATCTCCGGCAAAACGGCTTCATACCGCCGGTTTATCATACGCATTTTTCTGAAAGCGTGTCAAGAAAGGCTATCCCGAATCAGGATCGCTATGGAAGCGGCGGCATGACCTCTCTTGGTAACGGGTTTTTATCGGATACGGACCAACTCCATCTCAAAGACGAGAAAACTATTTCCCGGAATAACGCCGTCTCCCACTTCCCGCTCGCCGTAGGCAAGCTCCGGAGGAATGATAACCAGCCGCTTCTCTCCCTGTTCCATATCCAATAAGGTTTCCTCCCAGCCGGGGATGACTTTACCCAGCCCTACCTGAATATCGATGGAGCCGCCGTGGAAGTCAGACCCGTCAAAGACCTTGCCTGAAAGAAACATCCCCTTATACTTAACCGATACGGTTTTCCCCTGAGAAGGTTTAAGTCCGTTGCCTTTTTTCTGAATGATATACTTCAGTCCCGAATCAGCGGCAACGGCGTTGGGATACTTCGACTGAATCTGAGCGAGGTCTGCGTCCCGCTGGGTTTTGATTTTTGCGTCCGCCCCTGCCCGGACTTGCCGCAGAAGCGCGTCGAAAGCCGCCTGATCCGCCTTAAATGCGGCCGCATCAGGTCCGTTGCGGATGATCGTTACCTGCGTTATCTTATCGCCCTGCTGAATCGCGTTCACCACTTCCTGCCCTTGAACGACTCTGCCGAATACGGTATGTCTGCCGTCAAGCCAGGGCGTCGCTTTATGGGTAATAAAAAACTGACTCCCGTTAGTTCCGGGTCCGGCGTTTGCCATAGAAAGCACTCCGGGTCCGTCATGTTTCAGAGCAGGAACAATTTCATCGGGAAACTGGTATCCCGGTCCGCCTCGTCCGTTTCCCAAAGGATCGCCGCCTTGAATCATAAAATCCGCGATAACCCGATGAAAGGTCAATCCGTCATAAAAGGGCTTGTTTCTGGCGGCGTTCATTCTGCCCTCCGCGAGAGCCGCGAAATTGCAGACCGTCAGAGGAGTTTTCTGATATTCCAGACGGACCACAATATCGCCCTTAACCGTACCGATTCTGGCAAACAAGCCGTTTCCCAGCGCGCTGTCTCCGGGCGCGGCTTCGGCGTACAGAGACAGCAATAACACAAAACCTATGCTTAGAAGCGTTTTCATTGTTTTACTATATCACCCATACAGAAAAAAAGGAAAGTATCCCTCAGGCTGTACTTCTCAAGAATCGCGGTTGACGCGGGGGATAGGAAGAATTAGACTAAGTACAGGAGAAAATCTATGACCTATTCAATAGCTATGGCGGGAAAAGGCGGCACCGGCAAGACAACGGTATGCGGCTTGTTTATCAATCATTTGGTTAAAGCCGGAAAGGGACCGATTCTGGCGGTAGACGCAGACGCTAATTCCAACCTGAACGAGGTGTTGGGAGTAAAAATAGAGATGACCTTAGGCGATATTCGGGAGGAGATCGCCAAAGCGGAAGTCGCGGTAAACAGCCCTATCCCCCCGAGTATGTCAAAACAGGAATACGCGGCATACAAATTCGGAGACGCTTTGATCGAAGAAGACAGCTATGATATGCTGGTAATGGGCAAAACTCAGGGAAAAGGCTGTTACTGCTACGTCAACGATCTCCTGAGAGATCAGGTGAATAAATATTACAAAAATTACAAGTATATGGTGGTAGATAACGAAGCCGGACTGGAACACATAAGCCGGGGGATACTGCCGCCGGTAGACCTGATCTTGCTGGTCAGCGACTGCTCCCGCCGAGGCATCCAAGCCGCCGGCAGAAGCGCGCAGATGATCCAAGAGCTGGACCTCAAGGTAAAGTCAGTGCGGCTCATTGTAAACCGCGTCCCCGGAGGAACCTTAGACCCGGGCATACAGGAAGAAATCAAAACCTGGAATCTGGACCTTGTCGGGATAATTCCTCAAGACGATCAGGTATATCAGTATGACGCCGCCGGGAAACCCTTAGTTGCACTGCCGGAACATTCTCCGGTCAAGCAGGCTCTCGGGGAAATCATCCAAAAGCTCGGAGTCTGAGATGCCTTCCGGTCTTCTGCACGCGCCTCAGATGATTCTCATCGGCTCTTCCGGACGGAACGCGGGAAAAACCATCCTCGCGGAAGCTCTAATCCGGGCATGGAAGGGCAAATTCCCCATAGCCGCGCTCAAGATAACCGGCATAGCCGAGAGAAGCGCGCTCTGTCCCCGCGGCGGAGCGGGATGCGGAGCCTGCGTCAATATCGGGACCGCTGATTTCGCGCTTGAAGAAGAACTCGGATTGTCCCCGGATAAGGATACCGCCCGGCTGTTAAAGGCTGGAGCTGACCGGGTTTTTTGGCTCCGCGCGCTATACGGGGCTTTGCAAACCGGTTATCAGGCGTTTTTGGATGCTATTCCGACCAATGCGCTGATACTCTGCGAATCTAACAGTTTACGGGAAGCGGTGCGTCCCGGGTGTTTCATCATGCTGATTGATGGAGAAACCATGAAACCTACAGCGTCCCGTGTTCTCGATCTTGCCGATATGGTGGTATCTAATCGTAAGACCCCGGAAGATTTGACTCAGATACTTTCCCGAATTCAGGCTGAACCTGACGAATCCGGCGCGGTGCGTATCCAAGCAAAGCCGTAATCAGCTTCGGCGCGGGTCTGACGCCGCGCCGGGCTTGAGGCGTTCCCATCGTCCGCCGCAACAGCGATTTTTCCGCAGAGCTGATTTAAGAAGCTAAACCAGTCTAGTTTAATAGAACAAACCGGACTGGTTTAAGAAGTGGTAGTGATCCAGAAAGTATGATAGGCATTAAATGAAGCCATAATTGAGGTAGTGGAAAGCCATATTGAAGGCTTTCCAATGATTGAAGAGCTTCTTGGAAAAACCGCAGGTCCGCCTGAAAACCCGCCTGAGCCGATGCCGCAACCGGCAGTTATTCCCTTCTATCCCCACCGTGTAC
>JAIRPH010000125.1 GCA_031257135.1 Spirochaetaceae bacterium | reverse complement strand
AACAACTTCGAGCATATACCTATCGCTCGCCGGAACAAAGGTATGAACGGTAAATATTACCGCAAGCGCGGCAAGGGGCAAAAGCGTCCTCGGATCAAAATGTATTTTTTTCATTTTCTCCTCTCGAGGGAGAGGTAAAAACAGGTACGGCTTTGTACGCAATACTTTTTTTCATTTTTGAAACCAGCTACCCGGCTGGGAATTGGTCGAGTCATCCCGGTTCCCCCCGCTTGTCAGGTCCGAAGTTGATCTTATGACTGGACCTTCGGCATCGGCGGATCGTCTGAAGTTTTATTTTCATATTTTTTTCTAAGCCTCCTGCGCTTCGAGATTTTTACAAAGCATAACATAAAGCGTCAAGCCTTGCAAGTGTTTTTAAAAACAATTCGATGTCTAACAATAGTGTATATAAAAAGAGACAATCGCCTTGTATTTCAGCAGACGCTTGCGGAACATTTCCGCATTGAGTATACTCTACCATTATGGAAACAGCGGAACCGAAAAATGAGCGGGACTTACGGGTCCAGATACTGGAAATTCGGTCACAGTTGGAGCGGATAAATGGGACGTTATAAATGGATAGTTTTTGTCGCGTCCCGATATGTATCGAAAGCCCGGCGGAATTCCCCGTCGTCTGCGCTGGCGGTGATAGGCATTGCCACCGGAGTTTTAGCCTTAACGGTTATCCTCGCGGTGATGAATGGGCTACAGCTCGGTTTTATCGAAAGTATCCTTGAGATTTCTTCGTATCATATCAGGGCGGAAGTTCCTTTTACGGAATCCGATACGGAAGCGGAACAAGATTCCCGCATCTTTGAAGCTATACCCGCAATTACCGAAGTTCCCGGGGTTACGGCGGCGGTTCCCTTCCGGGAATTCCACGGGCTTATTCAGGGGGATCGGGGCGGACAGCAGGTGGCGGTAATCCGAGGACTGCCTTCAGACGCGTTGGAAAAGGATCAGGGCTTGGCGCGGAAACTCATCTTTGAGTCCGGGTCTTTTGCGCTTGCCGGAGAGCGGGGCATCCTGCTGGGAGCGGAGCTGGCGAAACGGCTCTACGCGAGAGTCGGCGATGAAATCACGGTGGTTTCCATTGCGGGACTGCTGAACGACGCGGGAGAGCCTGCGGATTCTCAGTTTACCGTAACCGGCATTTTCCGGTCTGATTTTTACGAATACGATCTCGGCTGGGGTTTTATTAATCTCCGCGCCGCGGGAGAGCTGGGAGGCGGCGCGCCTCTGCTGGGGGTGAAGATCAAAAACCGGTGGCAGGATAGGGCGGTATTAACCCGCATCCGAAACCTGCCGGAAACTCAAGGACTGAAGTTAAGCACGTGGCGGGATTACAATCGGTCGTTTTTCGGGGCTTTGCGGACTGAAAAGCTCCTCATGTTTCTCCTTGTAGGGCTGATCTTTATCGTGGTGGGGCTGAATATATTTCAGTCTCAGCGGCGGATCGTCCTTGAACGGCGGGAAGATATCGGCTTGTTCCGGGCAATGGGCGCGGGAGAACAGGCGGTACGGCTGGTGTTTGTGTGGGACGGCTTCGTCATCGGGCTGACCGGCGGCGGCGGCGGACTGATTTTGGGACTGCTTCTTGGGACTCATATAAACAAGATAATCGCGCTTTGGAATTATCTCATAGATTCTATTTTTAACATTCAAAAATTGGCGATATTTCCCCAAGGGGTTTTTTATATCCGGGAAATCCCGTCCCGAATCATTCCCCACGAGGTATGCCTGATATTCTTCTTTGGATTTTTCTCGGCTATACTTTCTTCGTGGTTCGCTTCAGGCAAAGCGTCCCGGACCCGCCCCGCGGAGGTACTGCGGTATGAGTGAAGTCTTAGTCCGGGTTAATCAGCTGGTGAAAAATTACAACTCCGAGGCGGAAACTTTGCATATTCTCCGGGGAATCAGCTTTGAAACGCTTCAAGGAACCTCGGCGGCAGTGACCGGTCAAAGCGGTAGCGGGAAGAGTACGCTCCTCAATATTCTCGGAGGGCTTGACCGGTGCGATTCCGGTTCAGTAACCGTCGGCGGAGCGGAGATTACCGGGCTTTCAGAAAGCAGTCTCTCCGCGTACCGGCGGGATCGGGTGGGATTTATCTTTCAGTTTCATTATCTCCTGAAGGATTTTACCGCTCTGGAAAATGTGATGCTTCCGGCTTATATGGCTGGGATGAAAAAGAAAGACGCCCTTGAAAAAGCGCGGTTGCTTCTGGCGGACGTGAATCTGGAGGATCGGCTGAGGCATTTTCCGTCTCAGCTGTCCGGCGGAGAGCGTCAGCGGGTTGCGGTAGCCCGGGCTTTGGTGAACGATCCCGATTTGATCCTAGCCGACGAACCTACCGGCAATCTTGACCCGGACAATAGCGGCGTTGTGGCGGAACTGCTGTACGCGTCGGCGGAAAAGTGGGGTAAAACGCTTATCGTAGTAACCCACGATGAAAAAGTCGCCGGCAGAGCAGTATATCGCTATACCCTTGAGGGAGGGATTCTGTCCTCCGCGGAGAATATATGAAAGCAGGCTTTTTCATAGCCTTCCGGTATCTGTTAGGCAGAGCCGGCGAAGGAGGCAGATATTTGCAGGGCGCGGCAACCGGAATCGCGTTGAGCCTCATTCCTATCATTGTTACCCTCATTGTGGCGGACGGCATGATCCGAGGCATTACCGATAGGCATCTGGAACTAGGAACCGGGCATTTACAGACGTTTAATCTTGCCTCTCCCGGAGACCTTCAAAACATCGCTCCAGCCCTTATGGAAGAGGAAGCGGTCAGAGGAGTTTGGGCGGAACGCCGAGGCTTGGGGATCATCATAGGCGGACGAGGGAAAACCGGCGCGACCGTCAGAGCCGTCGATCCTTCTTTCTGGGAAGACAAAGGAAGCGGCAAATACCTGACCACCATTGCCGGAGAAGCGCGGATCCAATCTGACCGGGAAGTTCTGTTAGGGGAAGCCTTAGCCGATTCCATCGGCGCGGAAGTAGGGAAAAACATCCGGCTTATGACCATGGGGTCCGCCGAGGACGGCAGGAATATCCCGAAAACCACGGTTTTTAAGGTTCGCGGGATTATCTCTTCCGGGTATCGGGAGATAGACGCTCTCTGGTGCATTATGAGCTACGAAGCGGGAAAAGCAATTCTTCCGCCTAAAACCTCTTCCTCTTATCTTATCCTGAAGATCGCCGATCCTTATCGGAATGCCGACGCTACAGCCCGGTATCTGAACTATATCTTAGGACCGAGATACGCCGTATATACGTGGCAGGAACTTCAGCCTTCCCTGTACGATTCCTATGAATCCACGAGGCAGTTGCTATTGCTGATTATGGCGCTTATCGTGCTGGTGGCGGCGGTGAACGTATCTTCCGCGACCTCTATGCTTGCCTTAGAACGGCGGCGGGATATTGCGGTTCTCAAAACCGCCGGAGCAAGCCCCGGGGCGACGAGCCGGATTTTTCTCTGGGGTTCTTGTCTGACCGGTCTCACCGGCGCGATCGTCGGCATCGGCGTCGGACTGCTCATCGGGAAGAGCATCAACCCGCTCATTCACGGGCTGGAGGCGGTTTTAGGCTTTTTTTCCCGGCTTTTCAACGGCGGGGAAGTCAAAATTCTGGATCCGGGATTCTATCTCGAAACTATTCCTATCGTCATTGACTGGACTACGGTTTTTTTTATCGGTTTTTTCACGGTTCTTTGCTCCGTTATAGCTTCATGGATACCCGCGCGGCAGGCGGGCAAGGTTAAACCTATTGAAATCCTGCGGAAGTATTAGCATTTTACTTCCCTGATTTTCTTCTGTTACATTCTTTGCATAACATTTGGCAATTTTCATGCGTTGTTTTTCCGCCCAAATGCCACGGTTTCATGTGGTCGCCTTCCATTTCCTGAATTGCAAAATGTTTGTTGCATACGGGGCAGATGCCTTTTTGCCGTTCATAGGACTCGCGTTTCATATTGTCGCTAAAAGCGCGGATATTTAAATGCTTTTCTTTACCGTCCAGCACAAAGGCATAAACGCCTTTTTTATTGGTAACATCATCGTCCTGCATTAAGCGGGAAATCTCTTTTTCCAAGACGGCGGGGTCAAGGGTCTTGTCCTTGTGGGCATTATATAAAAAGCCCCAATCAATGCCTTTCATTTCTTTGCGGTAATTGGGGAATTTGCCGCTAACCCAGGTAATAACCGATTGAAAATATGTCCACAACGGAAGCGCGTCAGGATCGCGCTGGTGTTTTAACATATATTCTTCTATGGATTCTAACGGCTTAATGCCGCCTGTTGTTTCAATGGTTTCCGTGCGCTAAATCCAGTCAAGGGCGGTTTCCAAATACTCCTGTCTAATCGGAGAGCCATTAACATAGTTTTTAGCGATGCCAATAGCGGCGCAGTTTGTTTTACTAAAATACTTTTTTGCGTCTATAAGCCATGCGCCGGTATATACGGCATTCCGCAGTTCCTGTTCGTCGTCGGCAAGGGTGCTGAACTGCTTGTAGCCGATTGAAAAACGCCCGTTGACAAATTCGCAAATGCTGATAGTCCGCTGTTGCCCGTCAAGCACTTCATAGGAGCCGTCCGGATTCTCGACCCAATACATAACATTGAGCGGAAAACCGTTGCGGACGGTATCAATGACGGCGTTTCGCTGTTCGTCTTTGTAGACAAATTCCCGCTGATACTTCGGGCGTATGTCGAGTTTTCCGCCGTAGCCTTTCACGCCTTCTTCATCGGAGTTTATGTAGCCGGCTACAAGCTCCCTAATGGGAATTTGATGCAATTCAATTTTCATGTTTTATATCCTCCTTTTGATAATTATTCTTCTGTAAACACATTTTCCGTTCAGATCAGGTCCTCTTCCCCGCCATTCAGGGTAAATCAAACGATGGTCATCAAGTCCCAATATTTCAAACTGTTTTGGATTATATTTATCCAGAAAAGAAATTGGCACACCCATAACGCCGTCATAATCCATGGGGATTTCTATCGTCTTATCAACATTGATAGCATCATAATTATCGTATTTTGGAAATTC
>JAIRPH010000093.1 GCA_031257135.1 Spirochaetaceae bacterium | reverse complement strand
CGGATATAAGACTGGCTGATCTTGCGCCGGATGCGGACTATCGCTGTTATTACGAGTTGACCTATTATGCGTTCGGAGACTCTGACAGCATGAGCAGTCCGTGGGGCATACGGCGGTGCGTTACCGGCGGTCTTGATCGTCCTTACGGCGGCGAGGTTTTGGTACGTCATGGCGGGAACTGCGATTTTTATGTGCATATAATCTGCGTTACAGCCTGCAAGGATACATAATGCCGCCAGGAAGACGCTTTTTTTAGCAATGACATGAGTTTTTTGCATGGGAAACCTCCGATTTCAGCTAAAGATAAACCGCAAGCCCTCTGCGAAACCGCAGATATTTCATATTACACCGCCTTCTGCCTAAATACAAGGATTTTTAAGGGAACAATGGACGAATACACTGAAGATAAGCGTTGAGAAGGTTAAACCGCTTTGAGCGCGAGGATTCCGGCTGAAGATTCTGCAACACTCTCTGACAGCCTCTGCGGTTGCTACCGCGGAGTTAGGTTTCTGCAGAGAGCAGTTGATTATAGATGCGGTAGTTTTCCTCTTCTAAGCACACAAAGACGACTCGTTTAAGCGCGGTTAGGGTTGGAAGCATCTTCCGAACTGTGTCAAGAGCTATGACGGCCGCGGACTGTTTTGGATAGGTATGCGCGCCGGTGCAGAGATTGGGAAAAGCGATGCTTTCGCAGTGGGCTTCATCGGCGGCAACAAGCGCGGAACGGTAACATCCGGCAAGATGTTCAGCCTCATTCCAAGAACCGCCCATATATACCGGACCGGCTGTATGGATAACTTTTTTACAGGGGAGTTTATAGGCATCGGTTATGACGCATTCGCCTATGGCGATATTTTTTTTCTCGCCGATGATGCGCTGACACGCTTCCATGAGACCGGGACCTGCCGCCCGATGGATCGCCATGTCCAACGCCCCGCCGCCTATGACAAGTTTAATAGTGGTACAATTTACAATCGCATCGGTTTTTACCCGTGTAATATCGCCTTGCAGTAATTCTATAGTCATAATAACAGTATACCGTTTTTTTTAGTATTGGTAAAGGGCGGCAAGAGGGAATTTTGGAGTAAACCAAAATTCCCGCGGGAATCAACTTAATCCTGCTTTGCGCCGAGTATACACGTCGTAGAAAACCGCCAGCAAGAGAATCATAGCTTTTACTACTTTCTGCCAGTCTGAAGCGATGTTCATCAAGAGCATACCGTTGTTAATCGCGGACATCACCAAACCGCCGACCACTACGCCGACTACCGTTCCGATGCCGCCGGAAGAGGAAACTCCGCCGATGTAACAGGCGGCGATGGCGTCCAGTTCAAACAGGTCTCCGGCTTGAGGAAGGGCGGAATTCATGTTGCCCGTAGAGATGACTCCTGCAAGCCCCGCCAAAAAGCCCATGATGCAGTATACTACAAAGGTTATCAGCTCCGAGTTGATGCCCGACAGTTTTGCTGACCGGGCGTTGCCTCCGACCGCGTAGATGTACCTGCCTAAGACCGTATTCTTCATCATAAAGTTAAAGGCGAATATGGTTATGCCAAGCACGATTACTACTATCGGGAGTCCCCGGTAGGTGGCGAACCGCTGGGACAGTCCCAGCACCAGCGCGCTGATGAGTATCAGTTTCCCGAGGAACAAGCCTGAAGGTATAACTTCAAAGTTATTCTCGATATTCTTTTTGCGGGTCATAACTTCCGCGATGATATATAACGCCAGTATAACTATCCCGATTGCCAGCGCGCTTGGCTGAAAATTGCCGGGCTTTTCAAGGAACATTCCTGAAGCGAGCTGTTTATATCCGTCGTCTTTGAGGGGAATAGGGCTTACGTTGGTGATCATGTAGGTAAGTCCCCGAAACAGCAACATTCCCGCTAGGGTAACGATGAACGCCGGCATTTTGAGGTAAGCGATCCAGAAGCCTTGAAACGCCCCGATAGCCGCGCCTACGGCTAAGGCGGCGAGGAGAGACCCGACTACGCCGCCGCCGCTGTTATACACCATCGCGCTGATTGCGCCCACAAAGGCGCAGACCGAGCCTACGGAAAGGTCGATGCCGCCGATGACGATAACTTGTACCATTCCTACCGCGAGGATCAGCACGTAGCTGTACTGGATAAAGATATTGGTGAAATTCCGGGAATTGAGGTTGGTTCCGCCGGTTAAGAATGAAAAGATCACCATGATCAACGCCAGCATGATAAACATAGAATAATTTCTGATGTTGCTTTTAATCAAACCGGCGATGCTGTTTTGGTTTTCGCTCATAATACTACTCCTTAGCCCAACAGGGCGATCTGCATAATCTTTTCTTGGGTCGCCTCTTCGTTCATCAGCATACCCTTAATTTTGCCTTCGTTCATGACGTAGATTCGGTCCGCCATGCCTAACGCTTCAGGCAGTTCAGAAGTTACCATAATGACGCTTTTTCCCGCCTGCACCAGATCGTTTAAGATGGCGTAGATTTCCGCTTTCGCGCCGACGTCGATGCCTCTCGTGGGTTCGTCGATGATAAAAATATCCGGGTCAACCAAGAGGCTTCGGCTTAGGACGACCTTCTGCTGATTTCCGCCGGAAAGATTCCGGGTGAACTGATTTATCGACGGCGTTTTTATCCGCAGGTCTTTACGGTATTTTTCCGCGTATTCGATTTCCTCCTGCGCCTTAACGACGCCAACCTTAGACAGTTTTTCTTTCAGGGAAGAAATCGAAATATTGGTTTTGATTGCCTGAATCAGAATCAGTCCCAATCCTTTCCGATCCTCCGAAACATAGCTTATCCCCGCATTGAGCGCGGCTTTAGCATTGTTCAGGACGACCTGCTGACCTTTCAGATACAGTTCTCCCTCGCAACGGGAGCCGTAGGATTTGCCGTAGACGCTCATCATCAACTCAGTGCGTCCTGCGCCCATAGGTCCGCAGAATCCGAGGATCTCGCCTTTCCGCAGATAAAACGAGGCGTTGTTTACAACTTTTATATCGTGGTATTCAGGATGATACACCGTCCAGTTTTTGACTTCCATGACGGTTTCGCTGGGATTGCTTTTCCGTTCCGGGTAGCGGTGCGTCAGGTCTCGTCCCACCATGTCTTTGATGATTATCGCTTCGGTGAGGTTATCCTCTTTTACTCGGTATGAAGAGATAGACTGGCCGTCTCGGATAATCGTCACCGAATCCGCGACTTTCATCACCTCGTTGAGCTTATGAGAAATCATCACCGACGTAATCCCTTGACGCTTAAACTCCAGCATTAGATCAAGGAGTTTTGCGCTTTCATCGTCGTTGAGAGACGCGGTAGGTTCGTCAAGGATCAGGAGTTCTACCTTTTTGGACAAGGCTCTGGCGATTTCCACTAACTGCTGTTTGCCGACGCCCATTTTGCTTACAACCGTAGCCGGATTTTCATGAAGTCCCACTTGATCCAGATACTTTTTGGATTCCAGAATATAATGGTTCCACGGGATGACGCCGCAGGTAGTTTTCATGTGTCCCAGAAACATATTTTCGTAAATCGACAGGTACGGACTCAACGCGAGTTCCTGATGAATAATCGCTAGTCCTTCTTTCTCGCTGTCTTTTACACTGCGGAAATTGGTTTCTTTGCCTTTATAGAAAACCTTTCCCTCATAGCTTCCTTTGGGGTACACGCCGCTGATGATGCTCATCAAGGTAGATTTTCCCGCGCCGTTTTCGCCGCACAGGGAATGGATTTCACCTTTTCTGACTTTCAGGGTAACTTTATTCAGGGCGCGCACTCCGGGGAAATCTTTAATAAGCTCTTCGGTTTCAAGAATGTATTCACTCATGGCGAATCCTTTTTTTCTAAACCTGAGAAGCGGATAGCAATACTATCCGCCGTAGGGCTATTTAAGTTGAGCGGCTTCCTGCTGGGAGTAGAATCCCGCGTCGGCCGGAACATTAACGTTATTCTGCTTGATGATAATCGGCTCCAGCAGATAGGCTTTCACGGTTTTCTTACCGGTGTTTCCGATGCTGGTAAGATCGCCTGTGGCAAGCACCGTTCCGGGAATAGAAGGATTAGTGTTGCCGTTGATAATCTGTTCCGCTAAAGCGACCGCGGCTTCCGCCAGTTTGTTGGTATCTTTGAACACCGTCATGTACTGCTGACCGTTTTTAATGGAAAGGGCTGAAGCGAATTCCGCATCCTGACCGGTAATAATCGGCAGTTTTCCGCCGCTTGCCGCGGCGTACTTGGCGTCCGCGAGGCAGGCTTCGATAATCGCCCGGGCAAGGGTGTCATTCGGAGCGAGAACCGCGTCGAGTTTTACATTCGCCGCGTCAGCGTTGAGGAGGTTTTCCATCCGGTTTTTGGCAATCGGCGCCTGCCAATTTTCAGTGGCGATCTGTTGGAATTTCGAGCTGTCCGCGGAAGTTTCAGGATAGGGACCTACCACTTTCAGAACCCCGCTCTTAACGTAGGGATTGAGAACGCTCATCGCGCCGTCGAAGAAGAACTTCGCGTTGTTGTCAGTCGGAGAGCCGGCGAACAGGGTAATGTACTTGGGATTATCCGGGGTGGCCGACTTGAGCTGGAGTCCGTCTTCAATGCCCTGTCCCTGGAACTGGCCGACCTTGTAGTTATTGAAGGTGATGTAGTAATCGTAATCGCCTGAGTTCATGATAAGCCGGTCGTAGGCAATAACTGGAACTTTATCCCGCGCGGCGTCGGCGATAGCCGCGGCGACGCCGTCGTTAATGTTGGCGACAATAAGGAGCTTTGCGCCGTTAGTCAAAAAGGTCTGAATCTGCCGGTTCTGCTGGTTCTGATCCGCGTCGCCGTAGGCAACGTCTCCCCGGAGTCCCCGTTTTTCAACCGCGGCTTTCAGGTTAGCCCCGTCTTTCTGCCACCGCTGGACATGAGTTTCCGGCATGGCGATGCCTACCAGCGCGGCTTTACCGCCGCCTTTTCCTTTTTCCGCGTCGGAACCGGCAAAGGCTCCGGAACCGGCAAAAGCCAGTACCGCTAAAACTAAACACAATTTCTTCATGTAATTTCCTCCACAATAGATATTTGTTTATTTTATGGTATCAGCCTTGTCTATTATTGGAAACCGTAATATTTTGACAAAAATAAGGATTTTTTTCGCCTTTCCGTTGGAACCTACGGTAGCATAGGAAAAATATGACGTCAAAATTTTCCTGTTTTCCTGATTGAGAGAATTACGCTTCCGATCTCCTCCCTCTGAGGGCTTCGGGTTTAAGTCCTTCCGGGCTTTTGATTACCTTCAAATCGGGACCTCCGGTTTTTCGGGAGGAATGGCGTTTCTTGTCATGCCGGGCGTTCAATATCGAATACATCACCGGG
>JAIRPH010000230.1 GCA_031257135.1 Spirochaetaceae bacterium | reverse complement strand
TTTACGCGTGGGTGAAGCCTTTCGGGGAGCATTTCAAGTTTACCGGAGGCATCTTTGAAAACAACGACGGCGTAGCGGATTACACCGACGACATCGACGATTTCGCAATGGGCGTCTTTGTGAGCGGCGGGCCGTTCTTGTACGTCGAGCCGGAAGAAACCTCCAATACTAAGCTGACCAGCGGGTTTCTTGCGGAAGCCTCTTTCGGACCCGTTACCGCGCAACTTCTTCTCGCGCCGAATTACAGCAAAGAAACCGCCTTTCTTATGTCTTCCGACTTTCTTGAGAGTTTAGGCGTATCCCCGTCGTACGATGAACTGGGCGCGCGGCTTTTCCGCATCGGCGGCAGAATTATCGGCGATATTCCGAATATCGGAACGGTTTCGGGGTTGTTCAAAACCGTTCAATATCCTGTAGAAGTCCTAAACGATATAGCAGAATGGGAACAGGGAAGGAGGCCTCCTTGGGGAGGGTCTAAGGTAGATTTTATGACCTTCGGCGCGTATTTTGATCTTACCGCGATAGAGAATCTCGGCGTATTATCTTTGGGCTACACCGGCTGGTTGCCCTACAACGACGCTGACGGGGTTGACAGTGTTTTGTGGAACGGCATTGATCTCCGGGCGATGTACACCGGCATTGAGGGCTTGAGTCTTTCGACGCATCACAATATTTCCTTTGCCTTCGGCGCGGAACATGAGTGGATGGGTATGCTCGTCAAGGATCAGTCGTTTTTCAACCTTTACAACGCAATCGGCGGGACGAAGGAGCTGACCGAGAAATTCAGCGTCAACGCGGAAATCGGCAACGTTTTGTCCATAACTGATTATGGCGACGTCGGTAAAGCCACCTACGATAACTTTTTCGTAAAAGCGAAACTTATCACCAAAGTCAGCGAAACCGCTGAATTCAACGTTGGTTTAGCCTTTGATCTGGAAATGCAATCTGGAATTCTAAGCTATCCCTGGGGAGATTTCGGTGGCGATAATTTATTGGCGACCATAAGCATTCCTGTGGGCATCAAGGTGTCATTCTAGCTTTCAGCGGGCGGGGCAGTCTGAAAACTGCTTCGCCCGCGGACAGGAAAGCTCAACCGCTGGAACAAGCGTATCAGTTTTGTCTCTTAAACCAGTCCGGTTTTGTCTCTTAAACCAGTCCGGTTTTATCTCTTAAACCAGTCCGGTTTTATCTCTTAAACCAGTCCGGTTTTGTCTCTTAAACTAGTCCGGTTTTGTCTCTTAAACTAGTCCGGTTTTGTCTCTTAAACTAGTCCGGGACCCGAATTGACTGCTGTCAGGCAAGGCGGGTCGTCCTGTCCCTCCGAAACTAAGGTTGACCCGGGGGCTGAAATAAGCTATACCTTTGCTATGGACTTTAATCTGAAATCCGGCGTGAAAGGAGAGAAAAAGACCTCCGTTACGGACCGGAATACCGCGGAGGCATTGGGGAGCGGCGGACTGCCGGTATTCGCTACGCCTGCCATGATCGCGCTCATGGAGGGAGCCTGCGTTGCGGCGGTTGATCCGGCTCTGCCGGAGGGCTTCTCTACGGTTGGGACTGGGCTGGACCTTAGGCACACCGCGGCGACGCCTCTGGGCATGACCGTGCGGGCTGTAGGCGAACTTACCGAAATGAACGGCAAAGAACTGCGTTTCCGGGTGGAAGCCTTCGACGATGCAGGCAAAATCGGAGACGGGCTTCATACGCGGTTTATCATCGAGAACGAAAAGTTTCTCAAAAAAACGCTGGCTAAATTAGGATAGCCTGCCTTTGGAGGCATTTTGCACGTTTCTTATAAAGATTCCGGAGTCAATATCGAAGAAGGGGGCAGAGCGGTCGCTCGGTATCGGGAACTCGCCGCGGGAACCGGCAACGCATCGGTATTGAGCGGCATCGGCGGCTTTGCCGGAATGATTTCTCTGAAAGATAGTTTAGCCATGGAAGAGCCGGTTCTGGTTTCGGGAGCCGACGGAGTAGGAACTAAGCTCGATATAGCCTTCAAAATGGGCGTATATGATACCGTAGGCATCGACTGCGTAGCCATGTGCGTCAACGATATACTATGCCACGGAGCGAAACCGCTTTTCTTTCTGGACTATCTGGCTTGCGGAAAGCTCGACGCCGAGATCGCGGCTCAACTGGTGAACGGCGCGGCGGCCGCCTGCCGGGAAACCGGCGCGGTCTTGCTAGGCGGAGAAACCGCGGAAATGCCCGGTTTCTACGACGATGGAAAATACGATATTGCAGGATTTGCGGTCGGCATTGCGGATCGGAAAAAGCTGGTTGACGGACGGCTGATTCAGGAAGGAGACGCGCTTATCGGCATTGCCTCGTCCGGGGTTCACTCCAACGGATTCAGCCTGATCCGCACGGTACTGCCTAACTTGGAAGAAGATTTCTGCGGCGCGCCTATCGGCAGAGTCCTGCTGGAACCGACAAGGCTCTACGTCAAGCCGGTACTAGGGCTTATGGAACAAGTCCAAGTCCGCGGAATGGCTCACATCACCGGCGGCGGCTGGTACGAAAATATCCCCAGAATGTTTGCAGTTCCAATGGACGGAGTAATTCAGTTTTCTTCAAGAAGCTGGGAGATTCCGCGGATTTTCGCCCGCCTCGCCTGCGCTATCGCCGACAGTACCGAAACATCCGTAGAAGCGGGAATGAACCTCATCAATGCCGACGAGCCTCTGCGAAGGTCAATGTTCAATACCTTTAATATGGGCATCGGATTCGCGCTTGCCATCGCGGAATCCGATTGTTCCCGAAGCATCGCCTACTTAGAACATTGCGGGTACCCCGCATGGAAGCTGGGACGCATATCAGCCCCGGCAGGCGCGGGCGGAGAACTGCGCTTTGTCTAACCTCAAGCTGACGGTCTTGGTTTCAGGAAACGGCTCCAATCTGCACGCGCTCATCGACGCGGAAAAACGAGGCGATCTTGCAGGATGCCGTATCGCCGCCGCCGTTGCCGATAGACCTTGCCATGCAATAGAACGGGCAAAAACCGCCGGAATTCCGGGCTATACCCTGTCCAAAGGAAATCTGTCAGAACAAATTATGGACATAGCCGGACAAAACGGGACGAGGCTTATCGTCCTCGCAGGGTTTCTGTCCATTCTTACCGGAAAAATCCTTGAGGCGTACGCAGGAAAAATCATCAACCTCCACCCTAGTTTACTGCCGAAATTCGGCGGAAAAGGTATGTACGGAACTAAGGTTCATCAGGCGGTTCTTGCGGCGGGAGAAACCGAATCGGGCTGTACGGTTCATCTCGTGAACGCCGGAATCGACTGCGGACCCATCCTGCTTCAGCGCAGAGTCCCAATACTGCCCGGAGACGATCCTCATACTTTAGCGGAACGGATTCATCAGGAAGAGCATATCGCTATTGTCGAAGGAACCCTTATGATGCGCGGCTTATAAAAAAAACGGCGGGCAGGTTTAACGCTGTCCGCCGTTTACTCAGCCGTCGTTACTTAGGATTAGCGACGATGCTCTGCAAATCAGGATTCTTCGCAAGCTCGTCCTTGAGACCCGCGGCGCGCCCCTTGTTGACGTAATCCTTGCTCTGGAAAGAATAGGTAAACTTCGTATGCACGTCGTACGTACCTTTCATCAGCG
>JAIRPH010000220.1 GCA_031257135.1 Spirochaetaceae bacterium | reverse complement strand
AGCCCGGAACAGTCTCAGTTGTGGTACGCCGAGGCTGAACGGAGCCTTGACTCGCTTTTGGGAACCGTCTTCGACCGGGACCTCTACCGGGAAATACAGCGCATATTGGCGGACCGCCGAAACCGCCCGCCCCGGTAGCCCGCCCGCGTTTTTTTAGAAAAAAGAAGTCCGTTCTCGGCAGGCGGCGATTATTCAGCGTTAAAGTCCGCGGGATTTTTTTCTCAAATAAATTTTTCTCAAATAAATTTTTTCTCAAATAAAAGTACACATTGTTCCGTTTTAAGTGTTTAATAAGGTATGAAAAGCGGCATCGATATTGCATCGTGGTATGTGAAGTATTTCCCGATGGTGTTGCGTAGGACCCGAAGTATGTTGCGTAACGAAGACGACGCCTTCGACGCCGCGCAGGATGTGTTTGAGAGAGCGTTGTCCGCGCGGAACCGGCTGAAAGATGCGTTTCCCTCTGCTCTGCTCTACATGATGGCGACTAGAATATGTCTAAACCGTCTGCGCCGGAAGTCCCGGCAGGGGCGCGTCGTTACGGACGCTGATTTTGATGAAACCCTTCATCCCAGCGAAGACCGCGGTTTCGCCCAAGCCGAAGCGGAAATCACGGTAAAGGCGATTTTGAAGCAAGCCTCCGCGGAAACTCGGCTTATGTTATGGCTTTACTATGTTGACGGGCTTTCTCTCGAAGAGACCGGCAAAGTTTTGGGACTTTCCGTGTCGGGAGTCCGTAAACGTATTTTAAAATGTAAGGAACGGTTCGGAGGAAAAGCATGAGCGTTTCAAAGTTTTTACTAGAACGATACAACTTAGGCGAGGTAACGCCCGATGAAAAACAGCGCGTAGACGCCGCTCTTCGGGGCGAAGAGGGCGGAACGGTTACCGCGGAACTTGCGGCTCTGCGGGAGTCAGACAGGGCGATTCGCGAAGGCTATTTGCAGAAAAGGATTTCCTCGACCGAGCGGTTCAGAAAACCTTCAGCGTTTCCGGGGAGAAAGTTTCGTATTGGGGCGGTTGCGGCGGTAGCCGGAGCGGTTCTGCTTACGGCGACCGCCGCGGTTTCGATGTATTACCGAAACGCTTCCTTTGGGATACGCGCAAAAGGAGGAGTATCGGATCGCGCGCATCTGCTCGCGTATTTGAGGACCGAAGGTACGCCCTATCTGCGGTCCGAGGGTTTTGGTACCGTAGTCGCGCTTCACGAAGGGGACGCGCTTCAGTTGGGATACCAGATCGCGGAGAACGCCGCTTACGGGACGATTTTTTCGATTGACGGGTGGAAAGCCGTCACTCTGCACTATCCCTATTCGGAGACCGGAGACACTCGGCTTACAGCCGGACGGAAAACCGCGCTGGACGAAGCCTACGTCCTTGACAGCGCGCCGTTTTTTGAGATTTTTTTCTTTGTAACCAGCGGAAGCCCTCTCGACGCCGCTGAAATCTTAGAAAAAGCCCGGGAAACCGCAGGCTCCGCCGAGCATATCGAGGACGTCAAGGAGATTGAGAAAGCCATACGAAAGCGGTTTAAGCAGTATGATATAACCGTTTTAACGGTTGCTAAAGAATGATCGCCGGCGAGGGGCTTCGGGATTGTCCCAGCCCTGCGCTTGCGCTAGTATTATTGAGACGGATAGTATGAAAGAAAAACTGATTCGTATCAGCCTGTTGCTTATTCTGTTGCCGGCGTACGCGGCGTACTCGGAGCCGGGGCGTTCCGGCGCGCGGCGGCTGGGCGTTTTTATTGGGTCTAATGACGGCGGACCGAGGCGCGCGGTACTGCGGTGGGCGGACCGAGACGCCCGCGCGGTTTCGGCGGTTTTCACGGAGCTGGGGGGCGTCGCTTCGGCGGATGCCTTCATTCTTACGAATCCGAGCGTCCGGGATATTACCGCGAGGCTTGAGCGGGTTTCGGCGGAAATTCGGGCGTCCGCTTCTCGGGGCGCGCGTACGGAGCTGATTTTCTATTACTCAGGACATTCCGACGAAACCGGTCTGCTTTTGGGACGGGAAAGGCTGGATTATCGAACTCTGCGGGAACGAATCAACGCTGTTCCCGGGGATATGCGTATCGTGATTCTCGACTCTTGTTCGTCAGGAGCCTTTACCCGCGCAAAAGGAGGGGAAAAGATACAAGCCTTTCTGCTTGACGAACAGTCTGAGGCGCAAGGATACGCGTTTCTCACCTCAAGTTCAGCGAACGAAGCGTCTCAAGAATCCGATGCAATCCGAGGCTCTTTTTTCACGCACAGTCTGCTTGCGGGACTGCGGGGTTCGGCGAGCGCCGCGGGAAACGGGCGGGTTACGCTGAATGAAGCCTATCGCTACGCCTACGATGAAACTCTGCTCAAAACCGAGCGCGCTCAGTTCGGGCGTCAGCATCCCAGTTATGACATCCAGTTGAGCGGAATAGGCGATGTGGTCTTAACCGACGTGCGCGGAGCTTCCGCAGGGATTATATTCGGAGCGTCGGTGGCGGGCAGACTTAGCGTCCGGGACGGCGGAGGCTTTCTCATTGCGGAAATTACTAAACCTGCGGGCAAACTGATTGAATTAGCTCTTCCCCCCGAGGCGTACCGTATTTTGCTCCGCCGGCAAATCGATATGTTCGCCGCGGATTTGAATCTTCAGCGGGGCAAACGGGAGGAGATCGATCTGAAGGACTTTTCGGCGGTCACGCTCGAACAAGCCATAGCCCGGGGAGACTTGAATGAAGCAGGAGAACTTGAAACCGATCCGCCGGAAACCGCCGGCGCAGACGCGCCCGCGGTCGAGCGTCAGCCTGTCCGGGTGGGATTCTTTGGAGGTTTGCGCTCAGATGACGAAGTAAAAACCAGCGCGCATTTTCTGTTCGGCGTTATACGCGCGCGAGTCTGGAATCTTGAGGGGTTCGGCTTAGGACTTATCGGTCTTGAAATCGAAAACAAGTTGAAAGGTATGCAGGTGTCTTCGGCGTACAACGTCGCAGGATACAACGCCGCCGGATTTCAGGTTGCCGGGATTCTCAATATACATAACGGCGAAATGCGGGGCGGACAGATTGCGGGCGTCCTAAACTATGCGGGAGGCGGCATTACCGGAATGCAGGCTTCGCTTATCGCCAACATCGCAGGACGAAACAGCAAAGGTTTCCAAATCGGTCTGGTCAACATAATGGGCGAAGGCTCTTCCGGCGGGCAGTTCGGTTTGGTCAACGTTTCGAGGGGCGAAGACGGCGTTTCCGCGGGTCTTATCAACATCGTCAAAAACGGACTGCTGAATCCCGCGGTATATTACGGCGACTTAGGTCTTTTGAATATAAGCCTCAAAAGCGGTTCCAGCAGAACCTATTTC
The DNA here is from genome assembly GCA_031257135.1 of Spirochaetaceae bacterium. Lineage (GTDB taxonomy): Bacteria > Spirochaetota > Spirochaetia > Treponematales > Breznakiellaceae > JAITHW01. Next base: position 11,392 of record JAIRPH010000220.1, on the reverse strand, counting down.
CTGTGGCGGTTCGGTTTAAAGATTCCGCCGGAGGAAGGTTTTAATCTGACTCGGAACAACGAATGGGCCGCAAGTTGCGGTTTCGGGCGGGAGTGGCGCTACAAAAGAGCGTTTCTCGACCTAGACTGGTCATGGGGCTACTTCTCCGGGATGAGTCTTGACGAGTGGTTTAGCCCTGAGGACAGCGATTCTCAGGACTGGTCGAATTTCATAATACCCTTTGCTCAAATACGTTTTTCCGGGGGCTTCAACATTTTCCGGCATCTGGGTCTTTTCGGAGGAATTTCCTACATTTTAGCCGTTACGGAAAACAGCGAAGCTTTCTCTTCCAGAGGCTTTTTCTGGGATATAGGTCCGTTTAAGCACGGTCTGTCGATATTCGGCGGACTACAGTTCTAAAACGGAAATCCGGCAGTAACGCCGACTGCCGCGGAATATGATCGTCAGCCCATACCGAACATCTTTTCTTTCAGGTCAAGATAGTACAGATAATCCGCAGGCTTGACATTCGGCGGACAGCGGTGATCGCAGAAAGGAATATAACCGCCCCGGGCAACGTACTTCTCTAACGATTGAAGGTATCGCTTTATCGCTTCGGGACCTTCGCCGAGGCGCATTTTATCTACTCCGCCCATGATCCGCAGTTCTCCGGGGTATTGATCGAGCAGTTCTCCGGGGTGGGCGCAACTGTTGACCTCATAGGGAAACAGACAGTTAATGCCGCTTTCGAGAAAATAAGGAAGCAGATAACGCACATCGCCGTCGCAGTCGGTATACCAGATGTCGATGCCGTAAGCCTTCAGCTTTTTGTTGAGCCGCTTGTAACGCGGAACTACGACGTTTTTGAAAAAATCGATAGTTACCATAGGTCCTTTGTTGAAACAGATATCCTCCCAGCCGGAGGCGTAATCGAACTTGAAATGAGGCAACAGTTGATCCATCGTCAGTTCCGCCGCCTGACATACCGTTTCAACCATATCTTCAACCATTTCCGGGTAATCGAACATGGCGTATGCAAGTCCTTCAAAGGTGAGCATATCCCGGATTTTACCGATCATAGAACCGCAGTAAATCCCCAAAGGAAAATCCCGTTTGTCGTCGTCCGGGAGGCGGGCTTTGAGCGCGGCTACGTCTATAATCCGGCTCGGATGCTTGAGGTCGAAATGTTCAGCTTTCACCCGTTCCCAATCTTCCGGCGCGGTGATGGACGATTTTATGAAGTGAGGAATAGAACTGCCTCTGTTCAGCGGAACTTCAGCGAGAACTCCGTCTTCGTTGACGATAATCCGTTTGCCGTCCCGGATTTCTAATTCCCGGGGTTTAATGGGAGGACTCATAAACGTCGGTCCGTAAACGGCGTCTATCCGGTCGAAAGAGAAGAACCTATCCGCTTCTCCGTTAGATTTGATTCCGTTATTGACGAAAATATCCCATTCGGCGAAGTTCTCGTCCCAGTAGCCGAATTCCATGTTGAACGAGCGGTCTACGCTCTGGTAGCGCATCTGCCGGTTAAACCGCTCCCGGTCGGTCATAGCTGATTTCCATTTTTTCCGTATCGGAACAATACTCATAATAGTATTAGTATATCCGGCGTTTCAAAGAAAGCCATAGATTATTTTATGATATGTGATGGATTATCTTATGATTGTATATGTTCCGCTTTTCAAAAGATGCGGGAAGTCTTATACTAAACAGTATGACAAGAAAAAACGATGCCCGCGATAAATACTGTTTTACTATTCCTGCGGATTTTCTTGAGGAATACGCCGGAAATTCGCTCTCTGAATTCATAACGCTTACCGCAATCGGTAAGTTTCCTAAGGCGGAACATCATTACTGTCTTAGAAATGAAGGAATTGATACGGCGGTATTCATCTACTGCTATGAAGGCGCGGGGTATTACCGCCTTAACCGCGGCGAAACCAAAACTATCGGCCCGGGACGAATGCTTATCATACCGCCGGGAACGCCTCATCTCTATGGAGCCGCTCAAAATAATCCTTGGAGCATTTTCTGGATGCATAGCAAAGGGCTGTTTTTTAATTCGTTTTATGAAAACTGGGCGTCCTCGGAATCGGTTCCCATAGCCGATAGTTTCTGCGGGCGCATAAGCGAGCTGTTCTATCAGTGTTTCTACATTCTGAAGATGCCCTATCGGTGGGAGGAATTCTTTCATCTATGCCATCTTGCGGCGGCGATAATCTCGCTTATTCCGGGCGCATCGAAACAGTCCGCCGGAGGGATTACCGTCAACGGCAACACAGGAATTGAATCGGCGGTTTCCTATATGAAAAAACGCCTGCACGAATGTATTACCTTAGAAGAGCTGTCTTATGCGGCTGGGTTCAGCGCGTCTCATCTGCATTACCTTTTCCGCAAATATTCCGGTTACGCGCCTATTGAATACTTTCTTAGAATGAAGATTCAAGCCGCGGCAAAGGATATATTTTTTTCTGATTTGACTGTGCGGGAAATCGCCGAAGCCTACGGCATTGAAGACCCTTACTATTTTTCACGGCTTTTTAAAAAGATAATCGGACTCTCGCCGATGCAGTATCGGAAGAGTCCGCATTGATATTGGTTACGGAATACGCCACTCGTAGCGTACCGCTAGGTCGATGCGCGTGATGCAGGCGGTCAGCCCGGAGGATTCTTCTTTGCGTCCCGCCATTGCAGAGGATACGTCTACCGCGGTTTCCTTCTTTAAGGGCGTAATATACAGGGTCAAGGGCTGATTCTGAAGCCGAGGCGCAAATTCCCGCAAGCCGATTTCCCAGACTCCGCCGTTCCAGAAGTTGTCGGATATCAAGTCTCCGTCTATGAAGGCATGACCGATATTGCCTTCATAATATATCTGTAACAGTATATCTTTTATCTCATCCGTATCCCAACGCGGAATTAAGACCGAATATCTGCCTTTTCCGAGATCGGATACAAGAGGCAGTATTACTATCCGGCATTGCTCCAGAGTATAGATGGAGAATAGGTCTTTCTTAGAAAAGCCTTTTTGAAAAGAATCCGGGAATTCAATGGACGGAAATACCGCGACTTCCGCTTCATGCCGGTCATGCTCAAAGCGCAGAGTCTCTCCTGAAGGGAGTACCGCCGCTGAGGTGAGAAAGACTATCGGTTTCCCGTTCCATATAATCCGCTGAAAGTCAAAACTCTGCCTGCGGGTCAAGGTAATGATATGCAGAACCTTTCCCCGAGCGGGTAGGGAAAACCTCGTCATTTCATTAGGGGAACAATACACCGCGCCGCCTTCTTTACTGACCGCGCCGAAGGTTTCCTGTATCTCAACATCCTCGGCAAAATGATAAGCCGGCTCCATTCCGGCCGGAGCGAAGAAAAACATATACTGTTCTCCGTCAACGCCGATGCGGGTCAAAGGCTGGGCTAACGCATATTTGATGCGTATCCCTTCAATATCCATGTTAAAAGGAAGAATGCAGTTTTCACGGGACATAAGGCTGAACGGACCTATCGTAATAGTTTCATGGGGCAGTTCTATGCTTACGGATTGTTTGTGTTTATCCTTGTTTACCGCGTGATCTTGGTAGTTGTTGACAAAAAGAAATCCTGAGCCGTTTTCGTTTACCCGCGTTGCGAAGCGGAGCGTTTCGGCGTCTTCCGGGGGTATGTTCTGAGAATGTTCCGGCAGAACCGTTTTTGCGGCGCAGAGTTCCTCCGCAAAAGTTTCGGCGAAAAGATGAAACGCCCGCAATCGGCGATAGGAATCGCGAATCTGTCCGAATTCGCCTAAGGGGGCTTGAAAATCGTAGGACAGTTTCGGCGTTTGGCTTTCGTTGAGAAACGGCGTTTTTTTCCCTTTGGGATTCGTCCCGCCGTGAAACATATAATATCCCGGCATATTACAGCCTCCGCCGGTTTTTATGTTCGCCATAGCATCGACGCTTTCAAAGTCGATCTGAAAGCGGTAGTTGTAGGAACAGAACATTCCGCCTCCCATTTCGGCGCAGAGGTAGGGTTTCGTTTCAGGCTTATAGAACGGCTTGAAATTATAGGTTTCAGGGACAGCGTTGCTGTGGTTATCCCGATAGAGGTATTCTTCCGTCGCCGGATGGTCTCCGGTACGGTTGTAGAACAGCCATGGTCTGAAGGCGTAGCCTCCCCAGAGGGGCATCAGCTCCGCCGGAGTCGGCGCGCCGCCCCAGCCGGTACAGGTATAAAACGGCGCGGTAATGCCCGCTTCCTGCGCCAAATCCCGAAGCCTGAGCAGATATTCTGCGCCGCTGTCTCCCGCGGGAATCCATTCGTTGGAAACGCCCGCGGTCATTTCCCAGGGAGCCGAGGAATGCATATATTCGTTATCGACTTGGGCCGCTATAATAGGTCCGCCGTCCGGGTAAAAGAGACCTGACAGTTCTTCCGCCAGCCGCTGGTACAGGCGTTTAGTATACCCGAGAAAAACCTCGTCGAGACTGCGTACTTCGCAGGGTTTGCCGTACAGCCAGTCTGGGATGCCGCCGTTGCGTACCTCTCCGTGGCTGAATGGACCGATGCGGATAATCAGGTAGAGATGGTGTTTCCCGCATAGTTCCGCAAACTTCCGCAGATTCCGCCGGCCGGTGAAATCGAATACTCCTTCTATCTCTTCGTGATGAATCCAAAAGACATAGGACGAGACGATGGTTACGCCGCCCATTTTCATTTTGATAAGCTCATCTTCCCAGTATTCGTGCCAGAGCCGGGCGTAGTGCATCTCTCCGGCGACGCCGAAAAAAGGTTTTCCGTCGATTTCCATATAATAATTGGTGAAGGACAATTTCTGTCCGTCAGGGCGGTTCCGGGCAAAGCTCGGACCGAGGGTGAAAATTTCTTTGCGGGGTATTTCTCTTAGATCAATGCGGTTCTGCATCGATTCGCCTCCTCTGAGTTTTTGCGCTGTTTCCGGCTCTTGCGCGATTCGCCGGGCTTATTTTCAGTATACCGGGGACGCTCTTTATGTTCAAGGGTCGAGACGGCTTGATCTTCCGGGTTGGTTTCCGGTTACTATACTGTATGGCAGAATGGGATTACAAGCTGTTTTGGAATGAAACCTTAAACCAAATCCGGGAAGAAATAGGAGACGAGGAATTCAGCCGCTGGTTCAAGCTGGTAGAGTATCTGGGAGCCGCGGAAGGGGAGATCGCTTTAGGCGTTCCCTCTAATTTTTATCGGGATCAGGTGAAGAACCGCTATCAGACCCGCATTGAGGCGGCTTTGAAGCTCGTGGTAGGACGGGACATTGCTTTGTTATTTAAAGTCGCGCCTCCGAACCGTCCTGTTTCATCTTCCGCCGGGGGGCAGACGCCGGGGACGGAGGCGAAACCGCCGCCCCAAAAGGTTCAGCCTAACTTGTTTCCGCCGGATTCGTCGCCTCCTCAGCCGGTGAAAACCAAGAAGCCTCGGCATCCGCATCTGCGGGAGGATTACACCTTTGAACGGTACATCATCGGCGAAAACAACAACTTCGCGGCGAACGCCGCGTTAGCGATCAGCCGCAATCCCGGAACGGTGTATAATCCCTTTCTCATATACGGAGGCGTCGGGCTGGGGAAAACGCATCTCATGCAGGCTCTGGGCAACTACGTTCATCATCATTCGGAGCTTAAAATTATTTATATCACGACAGAAAGTTTTATTAACGAGTTTATCAAAGCTATCCGTGACAAGCAGACCTCTGCTTTTAAAAACAAGTACCGCTTTGCAGACCTTCTGCTTATTGACGACATTCAGTTTTTGGAGAAGAAGTGGGAAACTCAAGACGAGCTGTTTCATACGTTTAACGCACTGTATGACGCCAATAAGCATATTATCTTCACCTGCGACCGTCCCGCGTCGGAACTGAAAGAGATCAGCGACCGCCTCCGTTCCCGTTTTGAACGAGGGCTTAACGTCGATCTTCAGCCTCCGAATTACGAGACTCGTTTTGCTATTCTCAAATCCAAACTCCAAGGGCGGAACGTGGATATTTCCGATGCGGTTCTCGATTTAATAGCCCAAAACGTCACCACCAACGTCCGAGACCTTGAGGCGGCTCTGACGAAACTGACCGCGTACGCCGGACTGTTAGGAAAACCAGTAACCCTTGAAAGCGCGCGGCAACAGCTCAAATATGTTTTTGTTTCTTCTCCAGAGAAACAGTCTTCCATTTCGATAGAGACGATTCTCAAGACCGTCGCGCATTATTTCCGCCTTACTCCGAATGACCTGAAAAGCAACAAGCGAACCCAGAAGATCGCCCAGCCCCGGCAGATCGCCATGTACATCGCCCGGGAGATCACCGAATTTTCCACTACCGAAATCGGACAGCAATTTGAAGGACGCCATTACAGCACCGTCATGCACGCCTGCGAAAAAATCGAAAACCAATGCCGATCCGATCCGTCCCTTGAATCGGCGATCCAAACCATTATCGCCGCGATGAAAGACTCTCGCTAATTTTTTCCCTTGTTTTTAGCAGTCGAAGCCTGCTCGACATCGAGCAGGGCGGGGCAATCCCCGCCAGCGGGTTTCAAGCCGGCGCGCGCTTACAAAAGCGGTTAAACTCGTACTAGCGTAGAGAACTAAGCTGTTGATTTTTTTCGGGGGACATATATGATGGCTCCGGCGATGGTGGTAATAGGGGCGACCAACACGAGACCGAAACTGCCGACTATGGTATGCAGTATCTCCGCGGCGACATAGCTCATGTTAAGGATATTGAGATTCGCTATGCCCTGCCCCATAAAGAGCATGAGCATAGCCAGATAACTGCCGCTGTATGCCAAGAGGAGCGTCGTGGTCATAGTGCCGATAACCGATCGGCCTATGCTGTTGCCGGAAAGGAAGAGTTCCCAGCGGGATATGCCGGGATTGTGGCGGACAATCTCGCCCATGGACGCCGATATGTCCATAGAAAGATCCATCACCGCCCCAGACGCGGAAAGTACCACTCCGGCGATGAAAATACTGGTAAGGTTCAAATGACCGAATCCCGAATACAGGAGGGTTTCAGAAAAGGGACGCACCGCGCCGCTGATTCTAAACAGGTTGGTTGTATATAGACTCATCAGGGCGGTAACGCCCAGTCCGATGGCGGAGCCTAACAACGCCACCATAGATTTTTTGTTGACGCCTCCAACCAGATATAGGATCACCGCCGACAGCACACAAACAATAATAAAACTCAAAATAACCGGATCGACATTCCTCAACATCAGCGGAATCATGACTTTCCAGAGACAAAGAGTGGTAAAAACAAAGGAAAGTATTGACTGAAATCCGAAGAATCCGCCGTAGCAGAGCAGAAACAGCGCGAAGATCAGGATAAGGACTAATTCAGCTCTCAACCGGTAATGATCAGAGGTAAATGCCGCGGTAACGCCGTTTTCGTTAAAGCTGATATTCATCAACGCCCGCTCGCCCGGTTTAAAGACTCGGTCTAGTTCAAGTTTGCCTAGAAAGTGATTGCCGGTCTGAACGGTCTGCCCTTTGAATCTGCCGTCCAAAAGCTCAACCTTTACTCCCTGAGTGCCGGAAAGAATGAGTCCGTGCCGTTCCATGGTAGAATTTTCCACCGAGACAACCCTGCCTTCCACTCTTTCGGTATTCTGTAGAAGCCGTTCCTCAAATCCTGTTGGGATACCGTACAACACAGCGCACAGAAGAAGGACTACTCCTGAAAAAATGAGGTCCTTCTTCCGCGCGTTATAAAAAAAAACTGAGCGAACTTTTTTTAAATCCATAGATAAGTTCAAAGCCCTCCAATCCGTACAACTTTTTTGAAAATATCCGTATTGTCATAGTAGCCGTTAAACAAATCGGCCCCAACCCCGATGACCGAGACGGGAGTGGGTAATCCGGTATGGGAGAAACTGGTCCAACTGATGCCGGCTTTTTGATTCAGGGTATGCGTGAGCGCAAGCGTAAAAGGCGAGTAAGACCCATACGCGATATCAAACGCCGGGTCCTGCCGCAATTCCGCCAACTGTTGCTGTCGCTTGGTTGGATTAGGGTCTTTCGGTTGCACATTAAAAGCTGACTGTAGATCGGCGATTTCGTAATCCTGTAATGCCAGACCCAGTTTCGCAAAGGACTCGGCGTCCCCGTTTTTTGCCGCCGCGTTCATATCATCCATTTCTGCTTTGGTGTAGCGTTTGAGTCCAAAGTACTGTTCAACAATGGGTAAGATGTCATCGAATACCGCGTTGGGATTTTTTTCAAAAAAGTCGAAAAGTACGGTATTGTCAAAAGCGTCGTAGGAAATTTTCTGAGCATGAAGCCGGGAGAGAAAGGTATCGTAGTGCGTACCCGCAAAGCCCAAAGTCATGCCGCCGGTCTCATGGTCGCCGGTAACGACGATGAGCGTTTCAGTAGGATGCTTTTGATAGAAGTCATACGCCGCCTTAACCCCCTCGTCAAGGGTAAGCACGTCCAAAATAGACGCTACCGCATCGTTGGCATGGCACGACCAGTCCACTTTGCCACATTCCGCCATCATAAAAAACCCGTTGGGGTTATCCAAAACCTCTATGCCTTTGGACACAAACTGGGCGAAGGTAATATCGTCGGGAGTCATATCGATGGAATAAGGCAACGCGTACTGCCAGTCCAGCCGAGGATTGCTGACAACCACCTTACTGTCTCCGGACTTGAGTTTATCAAAATCCGCCCTAGTGTTGTAGACTTGATAGCCTCCTTCCTTCAACACATCGGCTATGTCCTTTGTCTGATTCTCTTTAGTTCCTTTCGCAAGAAATCCGCCGCCTGCGAAATAGTCAAAATTGGTCGAGGGAATCTGCGACGCGATGGCATAGTAATTGTTACGGCTCGGCGACGAGGCGTAGAACGATGCCGGAGTAGCGTGGTCAAGAGAGACGGTGGTAACGATGCCGACCTTCATACCCTTAGCTTTAGCCATCTTTGCCATAGAGGTGTAAGGTATTGTGGCCGTGGGGTCCATGCCCACAACGCCGTCCCGAGTCTTGTTGCCGGTGGCAATAGCCGTGGCAGAAGATGAAGAATCGGTGATAAGAGAGTTGCTGGAATAGGTTGAGCTAAATCCTTGTCCGGGGAAGCCGCTCATCAACATCCGCTGGATGGAAGGGGTGAAGTCTGTAACCCCGTTGCCGGCGGGGAACTTGCCGCTTGCCCGATCAACCGCGATTTTCAGGTCCTGCGGATTGTTTTTATTGGCAAGGTAGAGTTCCGCCGCGGTTCGCTGGGTAATCGACGTGCCGTCGCCGATAAACACAAAGATATACTTTGCTTTTCCCGTGAACGCGCTTCCACCCGGACCGCCTAAATCCTTGTTCGGGCTGGCAAATACCAGCGTTGAAACGAACAGTGCCAGTATTAGTACAACCGATAATCGCTTTTTCATACATTTCCTCCATAAAAGTAAGCATTGTTATTTAAACAGTTAAAATAATATAGGAAGTTAAACAGAAAGTCAAATGTATTTTCGCGTTTTTTCTTAGTTAGGATAATGAAATACGATTTTATATGCGCTCGCCCTTTAGCGGTGCCGACCCTCTCTCTTGCAAAATTTTGACAAGATGTCTATTCTTAATGGGGCTTGCCTAGAACAGAGGGCGATTTCTGAACTCTTTTAACAAAAAAAGATACAGATTCTTACCGCGCATATTAAACCGAAACTCTGTTTCTTTCAAGTATATATAAAATTTATCTTTTGGTATACCATTAAACTTCATCAATCTATGTTTCGCGTATCCCCAAAAACTTTCAATGCCGTTAATATGATTCCCTTTCCCTTTTGAAAACTCGTTGTTTCCGTGTTCAACGCGAAAATGTTTTTGATAACCTAAATCCACAAGTCCGTCATAACCGCCCCATCCGTCCGTGTGAATAACCGCTGAAATATCTAGTTTACCCCATATTACTGCCTGTAAAGTAGCCTTCTTACCGTCTTTTACAATTTCAGTGTAAACATTGCCGTCACGGTAAAACCGCTCAACGGAATTGCGGTTAAGTCCCGTTAATTCCGCGCATTGGGCGGCGGTCAAATCAAGCGCAAAAAACTTGACAACTTTTCTAAACGCCGTTTCGCTTATTTTAGCCCTGTTTATATACTTATTCTTCATCTCTTACCTAGTTCTTAACAGATTTTATTTTTCTGTTCTAGGCAAGCCCTCACTTAAAAGAGTGTGAATGGCGGTATAATCATCGGGACAAAGATTTGTTCCCGGCGATTAAAAAACTGTTCAAAAAATTATAGTTTTGCTAGTCAAGAACCAAAAACTAAAGCCGGAACCGCTATCCGGCATACTCGAATTTCCATATATACTCCTTAAAAGAGCGAGTATATGCCCTCAGCATTATATTAGTCAAGGATATTCATCTAATCGATAGAACACCGCATGGCGGAAAACCGACCCGATCCCGCGCCGGGCTTCCGCTAGGTTTTCCGGTTAGTAGGGTCCGAAGGGTCCATATAAGCCGTTAGCGTAAGATGTTCCGTTCAGGATAAAGACGCCGCTGTACTTATGTACGTTATTGGCAACGCTCTGTCTGGTATTGCCGGTAATTTCCAAGCCTGAACCCGCGAGGGCGGTAACGGAAAAGGTTCCGCCGTATACTTTCACCCCGCCGCCGTTGTGATTCGTAGTATTGGCGTTCTCCACGATACGGGCGGTTCCGCTCATTTTGAAGGTTCCGGCAACCCAAACCCCGCCGCCGCCGGCTCTTTGATCGCCATTGCTTTGCAGGCTGTTTCTTCGGATGACCCCACCGGTCATTTCAAAATTGCCTGCGGTCCATACCGCAACGCCGCCGCCGTATCCGGTATTCGCGCCGCCGTAAACGGCGTTACCGGGGATTGAACCGCCAAGAGACTCGCCGATGACGCCGCCGGTCATCTCGATTACGCCGCCTCTGATGATCGCCGCGCCGCCGCCGGCTCCATTCGGACCGGCAGAAGAGACAGAGTAAGGCGTCCGGTTTCCGGCGATCTCCGCTCCTGCGGATAACGCAAGGCGTCCGCCGTTTACTAATATCCCGCCTCCGGCTTTGACGGCGTTTGCATCGTGTACAGTATCCGTTACGACGCCTTCGCAACGGTTAGCGACGATTTTTGCGCCGGCTCCTAAAATAACTTCTCCGCCGGTTCCGATATATATTCCGCCTCCTCCGACAGCGGAACCGGAATTGCCGCCGGTAATCTCGATATTTTCGAGCCTCACGGTAGTATCCGCGCCGGCAAGGTAAAGAACCCGCCGCTTGTTTGCATCGCTACCCCGCAGTACCGGCGCAATCGCCGCGGCGTCGGTTTTCCCGATAATTTTAATAAAGGTTCCCACGCCCCCGGAAAGAGTATCGGGAATTACAAAGACGCTGTTGCTCTCCTGATACTCATTCCCCAGCGCATGACCGCTTTCAGACGCCCAAT
>JAIRPH010000148.1 GCA_031257135.1 Spirochaetaceae bacterium | reverse complement strand
TCCGGGTGAGTTCCCGCCTCGGCGAGGCTTCCTTTTTCCAGTACAAAAATAGTATCCGCGTGCTGAATGGTTGACAGCCTGTGAGCGATGATGATAGTAGTACGATTTTGGGCGAGCGTTTTAAGCGCGTCCTGAATAAGAGCTTCGCACGCTGGAGGTCGCCTCATCAAGCAGGAGAATAGGAGCGTCTTTTAACGCCGCCCGGGCGATAGCAATTCTCTGCCGTTCTCCGCCTGAAAGGGTCGCGCCCCGCTCGCTTACTACCGTCTGATACCCCGCAGGCAGAGCGGTAATAAACTCATGGGCGTTTGCGGTTTTTGCCGCGTTCATTACTTCTTCCTCCGTCGCGTCAGGCTTTGCCATACGGATATTCTCAAACACGGTTCCCTCGAAAAGATAGGTTTCCTGAAAAACTACCGCTATTTTGCTTTGCAAATAGGAAAGCCCATAATCCCGGATATTAACGCCGTTGATGCAGACCCTTCCAGCCGCGGTATCATAGAAACGCAGTAAAAGATTTATCAGCGTTGATTTCCCTGACCCTGAAGTCCCGACAACCGCGGCGGTCTTACCCGGGGGAACAGTAAAGGTAACGTTATGCACCGCGTTACGGCTTTTTTCGCGATAAGCGAATGATACATTCTGAAACGATATGCCCGGAGAACCGCTGTTCATGGACGCGGTATCAGGACGCTCTTTTTCTTTTATCGAAAGTTCCCTATCAATAATTTGAAAAATCCCCGTAGCTACCGAAAGTCCCAGAAAACTGTTATGCCAGAACATATTCAGATCAGCCATAGGGCGCGCGCATTCTATCGGCAGAAATAAAAACACAGAAACTACCGCGACCGGTATAATGCCTAAATCAGTACGATACGCCGCGAGAGCCGCGGTAATTAAAGACGCCGCGGACATGAGGAGATTCATAATGCCGGAATCAATCAGCGAAAACGTGGTGTTCCGTATCTGTTTCTGATAAAAATCAAGGGCGTTTCCCGCGAGTTCATCTCCTTTCAATGTTCCCGCGTTAAAGGCTTTTAAGGTTGTCATACCTTGCAGAGCGTCAACATATTGAGCGTTAAGGGCGGCGTAACTTGTCCAATAATGGACGATGCTTTTCGCCACAATAGGAACGGTAAGATAAGGAACCGTAACGCAGAGGAGCATAGTAACGATAAGTACAAGTCCTGTAACCCAGTCGAGGCTGTATAAATACGCGCCGATTGCAAAACCCGTAACCGCGACGCATAAAATGTGCGGTATATAATTCACCAGAAATGGTTCAAGCGATTCTATGCCGTCCAGCGCGATAGATTGTAACTGGCCGCTTCGTTTATTATACACATACTCAGGTCCCAAGTGCAGAATCTTATCGAATACAAGAAAGCGTATCTTTGTTTTTACCTTTGCCGCCATTACCTTTGTCCATATCTCAAGGTATCGCGTCAGAAGCCCCCGCAGAATAACTGCGGCAAAAGCCGCCCCGACAAGCGGCAGGATTGGACTGACTCCCGCGCCGTTAAACGCCAGCGATACTGCCTTAGCCATGACAACCGCCTGCAAGACATAACTTGCGTTTACCCCCAATCCGAGGGCGGCTTTTACCGCAACTTCGCCTTTTATCGCTCCTACATAATGCAGAAGTCTGCCATACGCGCCGAGATAGTTTTGTTTCATAACATCTCCGGTATACTTTTTTTATCCGCGCAAACCATGAACATTGGTTTTATCCGGTTCAAAAGTTTTTTCCGCTCGTTATAAACTCTGTCCGAAATATACTCGCTTCTGACATTGGTAAAACCCATAAACCGCAAAGCGTTACTATCCCAGATAGGCCGAATCTCTTTAGGAAGCGGCATATCCGCCCGCCAACCCCGGGCTTTATCCTCTTCATCTTTCTTGTATGAAAGGGGCTGATCGCCGTACCGCGCCTTATACGTTTCTAAATCTTCCGCCTCAAGTTTTTTCAGCAGAGGACAGCGGGAACCCGCGAACCAATCGGCGTCGAAGATTACCAGCCGTCCGTCATTCTTCATCAGCCGACGCCATTCTTCTAACGCGGCGAGAGGTTTCGTCAACGTCCACAAAACATTACGGCTGATAATCATATCGAAACTCCCGTCAGGAAAGCCGGTTTCATGGCTGTTCATGACTTCAAGACGGGGTAAAACGCCGTGTAAAGCGGTATTCTTTCGAGCCTGCGCTATCATGTCAGGAGAGGCGTCAATACCCGTAACCGAATATCCTCTTTGAGAAAGAATCAGCGGGAAAAAACCGGGGCCGCATCCAACGTCGAGAATATCCGGCTTACCCGCGCAAGGGTTTTGTGCCAAAATTAAATCAGACCATACCTTGTCTTCGCCTTGAACATACTCGTTCATGACAATGCCGCTGTATCCTTCCGCAGATATGCGCCATCCTTCTTTGACCCGTTCGTCTAAATTCATTTTTTCTTTTTTCTCCTTTGAAAAACGCTTAAACATACGCATACTTTCTTGCGGTAAGCATAAACATAGGGGATGTGCGGTATCTTACCTTTTCTTTTTCATTATACACCCTCTGCCAAATGCCTGTATCGCAGAGTACCGTTTTGAAACCGGCTTCTTCAAGGGCGGTTATATCCCATTGGGGGCGCAATCGGCGGCACATAGGCATACTTCTGCGGTAATCGAGTTCTTCTTGAGTGTATCCCGGCGCTTCTTCATGAAAAAGCTGTTTATAATCTTCAAGAGATTGCTCATATTCGCGCATGACATCCTCCTGAAACAAACGTAAATTCCAGTTCGCGTCGAAGATAAGCAGAACGCCTTCAACGCGAAGGATACGATGCCATTCTTTATAGGCTTTTTCCGCATCAATCAGCGTCCAAGCGACGTTTCGCGAAACGATCATATCAAAACACTCATCTTCAAATCCGGTAGCATGAGTGTCCGCAACGCGAAAATCTATCGAAGCGTTTTCCAATGCGGCGTTCTTTTTTGCCTCTTCGATCATTGCGGAGGTGCAATCAATGGCGGTAACCGAATGACCTTCCAAAGCAAGAAGAACCGCGAAAAATCCCGGACCAGTACCAACGTCAAGTACGCGCATCGGTTTTTTACCACCGCCGTTTTCCCGTATAATATCCAGCCATACGTGCCGTTTAAAAGAATGTAATTCTTCCCGTACGGCGTTGCTGTATTTTTGAGAAGAGTCGGTCCAATTTTTCTTTACCATGGTTTTAAGGGATTTATTTGACATTTAGCCGCTCCCATTCAACCGGCGCGTAATTATTAACGCCGACCATAAAATCGGTTACTTTTGCGCTGTTTACCGCAAAACTGGTTGTCGGATGATATACTGGAATAGTTAAGGCTCTGTCAGCGATATAACCGAATACCTCATCATAATTCAGTTGCCGTTCTTGTTCGTCAAGGCTTGCCAGAGTTTTTAAGATATTTTGATATAAAATTTCATCAAACCACGCATTGCCTACATTCTTTTCTACCGACTGAGACGCGGGACCAAACAGTTCAAGCAGAGAACTGTGAGGAACCCATGAATCGGAAGCGGTGCGTTTAAGACAGATATCATATCTGCGGGTTGTCAAAGTAACTTCATCATACCCATTTTTATCAAGTATAATCAGGTTTACTTTAACGCCGATTTCAGCAAACTGAGCTTGAATAAATTCTGCAAGGGGCTTCCATTCGGGAAATTCTCCGGTTGAGAGGATAAAATTAAATTCAAGCCGTACTCCGTTTTTTTCACGGACTCCACCGCCGATATCCTTCCAGTCGGCGTCTTCGAGCAATATCTCGGCTTTTTCCTTGTTGTACGGAGCGCAGTAATTATTTTTTTCCGTGGTATACGGCGTATGTTTCTGATATAAACCCTTCGCTTCAATACCGATACCGTCGAACAGATTTTCAGCGATGCTTTTTTTATCTATTGCATAATTCATCGCAAGGCGGACATTCTTATCCTGAAAAATAGGAAGACTTTGGTTGAACGCGATAAAATGAGCGCATAAAGTCCCCTCGGTATAAGTGTCAAAGGTTCTCAAGTTTTTTAGTTCAGATATACTTTCCATCGGAATCTTTGCGATAAGATCTCCTCCGAGGATATCAATTTCGCCGCTTTGAAGCGCAAACGCTCTGGATTGCCCATCGGTAATAACCTTGAAAACAAGGCGGTCGATCTTTGGTTTTTCTCCCCAATAATACGGATTCGGTACTAGTGAGAATTCCTCGTCTTTGATGTATGTATCGATCATCCACGGGCCGGTTCCAACAGGTTTTATAAACGTTCCTTCCTGTTTGATCGACGAAAGACTTAAAAAACGGTTTGGCCGCGGATAGGATAATTCAGTCAGAATGGCATAATAGGTGTCCGCAAACTCAATCTTCACGGTGTATTCATCGACTGCTTCAATGGTATTTACCTTGCTGGACATAAGATTGCTATGCCGTTTATTGTTTATCCAGCGGTTCATATTAAAGATAACCGCATCGGCATTGAAATCAGTTCCGTCAGAAAATCGTACGCCTTTCCGCAGATGAAACGTATAGGTTTTTCCGTCCGGATCAATATCCCATGTTTCGGCGAGTTTTGGAATTATTGCGCCGTTACCGCCGTCTTCAACGAAGCCTTCATAAATCATCTTGTATAGAAAATGAGGTCCGTTATAGGAAGCGGCGTCAAGTTCATCGATCCTGCCGTCCCGGTAACTGGCAAGCACAATCTGCTTTGTCCCGGGATTATCAGCGCCAGCTTTTTTTTGTTTTTCCCCGGTACAGGCAAGTACAATCACGCTCAGACAAAGCGCAGGAATGCACATCCGAAAAAATTTCATAAAATACCTCCAATATTATTACGGTAACAGGCGGCAAAATGCCCGATACCGATTTGCACAAGTTCAGGTTCTTTTTCTCGACACCGGTTCTGAGCATAAAGACACCGGTTCTGAAAAACGCAACCCTGTTCAGGAATATCCATATCCTCATTGTCGCGAAAAAGCAGTTTACCTATTTTCCGTTTAGCCGGGTCTGCCGGAAGCACTGCCGCTAACAACGCCTGAGTATACGGATGTACCGCTCCAAGGGAAATATCCGGTATAATCTCAAGAATATTCCCTAAATACATAACCGCTACACGGGTACAAACGGTCTTTATTGCGGATATATCATGGGAAATAAAAAGGTAAGTAAGATCAAATTCTTGTTTCAATTCTTTTAAGAGCGCAAGAATTTTTTGTTTCAGCACATAATCAATACTGGAAACAGCTTCATCACATACAACGAATTCCGGATTCAGAATGAGCGCCCTAGCTATACCGATACGCTGTCGTTGTCCGCCGGATAATTCCCTCGGATACCGGTTCAGGTATGTTTTATCAAGTCCAATCTTACACAGCATATTCACTATAAGCCGCTCTTTTTCTTCCCTTGTACCGGTGGAGTAATTGTTAAGCGGTTCCGTAAGTATCTGCCGGATATTGCAGTAGGGATTAAAGGATTGAGCGCTACTCTGAAATATCATCTGCATATTCTGTCGTAACCGCCGCATTTTGTTAAAAGAATGATGGGTAATGTCTTCATCTTTAAAAATGATGCTCCCGGCGGTTGTATTTTCGAGCTTGATGAGCAGTTTACCCAGAGTTGTTTTCCCACAGCCTGACTCGCCTACAAGCCCAATGGTTTCACCGCGATTAATATGGAGCGATATGTTACGCACCGCGTAGACCTTCTTTCGTTTATCAAAACACTTGTACAGATTTTGTATCTCAAATAATCTCATAAACCTACACCGACTGCAAAAGCTGTTTTGTATACTCATGCTCAGGTTTTTTAAACACATTGAACACTGAGCCGTGTTCTACAATGCGCCCGTCTTTTATCACATATAGGTCGTCCGCCATGTGAGCTACAACGCCTAAATCATGAGTTATCAGAATGATGCTTACTCCTTCATCACGGACTTTATTTAATTCTTTCAAGATAACCGCTTGAGTGGTTAAGTCCAACGCGGAAGTTGGTTCATCAGCAATGAGCAGTTCCGGTATGGCAAGCAGACCCATAGCAATCATCACCCGCTGACACATACCGCCTGACAATTCAAAAGGATACTTTTCAAAAACCTCTTCCGCATTACGGATACTCATTCGCGAAAGAGTTTGGATACACAGATTCCTCATCTCTTTTTTTGATCCCATTTTAGCGCATCTGCCAAGGACCTCGTAGAAGTGACGCTTTACTTTGACCACAGGATTCATGGCGTTTATAGGTTCTTGAAAAATCATAGCGATATTTCTTCCTCTGATTTTCAATAGTTCTTTTTCTTGTAAAGTCCGTAAATCGACGCCGTTAAACCTGATTTCACCGGATTTTATCATACCCGGCTTATCTATTAAACCTAGAACCGACCGGGAAAGCACCGATTTTCCGCTTCCAGAACCGCCGATAAGCGCGGTTATCTTTCCTTTTTCGGCGTCGAAATCAACGCCGTCAAGGGCTTTTACAACTCTATCTTTACAGTGCAAATAAAAATAGACGGTCAAATTACGTATCGATAAAAGATTCATATTCCTGCGTCCTCTTTTACTTTTCCCTCTCCCGATGTCGGCAGAAACGCCTCATTCATACCTTCTCCGAGCATATTAAAGGCGCATACCGAAATCATAATCGCAAGCCCGGGCCATAGCATCATCAAGGGACGAGAGGTAAGATACTGTCTTGCATCATTCAGCATGACTCCCCAATCGGAAATTGGAGGCTGTGAACCAAGCCCGATAAAAGAAAATCCTGCAACATGAACAATCACCGCCGCAATTCGCAATGTAGCAAGTACGATAACCGGCGATATTGCGTTGATCATAATATGTTTCATAATAATCGTTATATGACTGTCGCCTGCCGTTATTGCCGCAAGTACAAAATCGCTTTCTTTCAGTTTTTTCACCGTTCCCCGGACAATACGGGCAAAAGGCGCCCACCACAATCCCACAAATACCAGAATAAGATTAGGTAAACTCGGTCCAAATACGCCTACTACCGCTAACGCTAATAAACTTGACGGAAAGGTCGATACAATATCTGTCAGCCGCATGATAAAACTATCCATGATGCCCCCTATATATCCAGCGACTATACCCAACGGTACGCCGATTAATACAATCAAAATAGTAGTAACAAACGCCGTAGCGAGACTTGTACGAATGCCGAAAACGATCCGGGAAAAAATGCATCTTCCCAACTGATCAGAGCCTAGAGGAAATTCAGCGCAGGGCAGAAGCAGTTTTTTTGTCAGATCTACCGCGTAAGGATCATGCGGCGCTATTACCTTTGCAGATAATCCCATCATCAATAGCAAAAAAATAATACTTGCCCCTAAAACAGCGGTTTTCTGTTCCAAAAACCGGTTAAGTAATTCTTTCCTCATGCAATTACTCCATTTGAATTTTTGGATCGATATGCACATATACAATATCCAAAAACAGATTTATTATAATATACGTTATTGCAACAATAAGAATATATCCCTGAATCACCGGTAAATCCTTTAATTGTATGCTATCTACTGCGAATTTTCCTATGCCGTTCCATGAAAAAATAGTCTCGCAAGCAAACTCGCCTGACAATAATTTACCGAAATTAACGCTGACAAGAGTCATACAGGGTAGCATTGCGTTTTTAACGCCGTGACGCAAAAGCGCGGAAAACCTGCTCAATCCCCTGGCTCGGGCCGCGTACATATAATCCGATACGCTTATTTGAATAAGGTTTTCTCGTAGAACCCGGATATAGGCTGACCCATTGTTTATACTAAGTACGAAAGCTGGTAAAAAGATATTCTCCCATTTATTACCCGAAACAACCGGCGCCACACCAAACTTTACTGCAAACACATAGAGCAGTATAAGAGCTAACCAGAAATTCGGTATAGTCGTTCCGATGGCAGTCAACAATCTAAAACAATGATCAAGCGGAGCGTTCCGGTATCGTACGCAGAGAAGCGCCGCAGGAATCGCAAAACCTATAGAGAACAAAGTCGCAGTAACCGCCAGTTTGAATGTTGCCGGAAAACGCCGCAGTATTTCTTCAGACACAGGTTTCTTGGTTTGAAAGGAGATGCCGAAATCAAAGCTCAGTACCTTTTTCAACCATGTTATATACTGAATATGAAGAGGTTTGTCCAGTCCCAATTCTCCCCGCATAGTTGAGAGACTTTCTTCGGTGACTTCCTGTCCTTGACTGCGTATGGTGACCGATGCCGCGTCCCCACTGGACATATTGCTTAATACAAATGCCAGTACGGTAACAACGAGTAACATAGGAAACATCTGAATGATGCGCCGAAATACAAACCTTATCTGCCAGTACATATCCTATAACCTTCTTTGACCTGTTCGTCTAAATTCATTTTTCTTTTTTCCTTATTATTCTTTGCATTGGCTTACCGGAATAATATACCCCGCGCCGTTTGAAGCGGTTAGTATTTCTGTGTTCATGCGGTAGACGTCTCTGAAGGTTTGTTCCGTGAGTATGTCTTCAGGACTGCCCATACCGTATAGACTGCCTTTGTGTATCACTGCAACCGCGTCGGCAAAACGTTTAACCAGATCGAGCTGATGCAGAGTAATGAGCGTAGTAAAATTTTCCGCTACGGTGAGTTCTTTGAGGATGCCCATTATCTGAAACTGGTAATACAAATCCAGATTGCTGGTGGGTTCATCCAGAATGAGTATCTTAGGTTTCCGTATCAGAGCCTGAGCTATAAATACAAGCTGACGCTGACCGCCGGAAAGCTCGCCTATATTTCTTGACGCGAATTGTGCAATATTGAGCCGAGCAAGAACATCCCGAACCGCTTCAAGCTCTGAATCGGAAACCCGGTAGGAAAGATTGTTTACAAGCCCCAGCAGAACAACTTCAAAAACAGTCAACATAGCGTTTACCATATTATCCTGAGACAGGTAACTAATGTTCAGGGCAAGCTCTTTTCTGGAATACTCAGGCAAAGGTTTCCCGTTTATCCTGACGCCTCCCGTACCGTTATACAGTCCGCAGATATTCTTCAGCAAGGTTGATTTGCCGATGCCGTTTGCGCCGATGATCGCCGTAACCTTGCCCGGAAGAGCGGTCATGCTTATTTCATCGAGAACCTTTTCCGATGTCTGTTTGTAGCCGAAAGACAGCTTTGATACTTCAATCATGATTGCCACTCTCCTCGAAGTTATTGCAACTGGGTCATCCAGACCCCGCTTATATCGTACGGCAAAAACCGGCGGTAATACTCTTGTAACATACCCATCGGGTCTATATCCGCGAAGAGATCAGGATGCAAGCATTTGGCAAGAAACGCAACCGCGGCGACGTCATAGATTTCACGCCCTAACCCATGATGAATGGCAAATACCCGGTTGTTCTTGAAAGCGTCAAGGGTATTCCAGCCGGGGCGGTTAAAATAATTCCGAAGCAGACGCTGAGTATCAGCCTCGTTTGAAAGATAGCCCATCCGTATTGAAGACGGCGAATTGGGCCAATAAGAACCGGTAAAGATTATATACTCAGGATTTTTAGCAATCACCAGTTCCGCTTCAATCGGAGAAGCGTTTTTCACTATGCCGTCCGCCATATTAGTTCCGCCCGCTTTTACTACCATCGCGCCCCACATATAATTGTTGCTGTAGGTATTGCCGTACTTATCGGGACCAGTAGAGGTAACTTCCATATACACAACCGGTTTTTCCGGCGCATTAGCGAGACGGTTTTCAATAAGCGTAATATTCTTAATGTAAAAATCGATCATATCTTCCGCCCGCTGTTCTTTGCCGAAAATCTTTCCTAACAGTCTTGTAGTGCGGCTGTGATTCTCTATGGTTTCCGCGTGATGATCGATGTACACAATCGGTATTCCCGCTTTTGCGAGAGCAGGCTCAACAATTTCCATAGCCTGATCTCTGACCCCGAGCGTCCAGATAACTACGTCAGGTTTCAAGTTAATCAGCGTTTCAAGGTTGAAATTATTGCTGTCAACTCCGCCGACGATAGGAATACTTTCTAATGCGGGAATAGCGGCCCGGTAATGCTCCCACATATCGAAACGGTAATTCTGCAATCCCCCGTCCCAAGAGGAAATGTAGTCCGCCGTATCTTTTCCAAGAAGCGCGGACATACTCATAAACGCGCCTCCAGACCCAGACCAGTTGATATTTACTTTTTTGACCGGCGTTTTGATGACAACATCTCTGCCTGCAAGGTCTGTAACCGTGATAGTCTTGGCGTCAGCGGAAGTGTCCGCCTGTTTTTTCCCGGCAGAAAAAGCCGCGGTAATACCCAACACAGCACAGAATAAAAACACAAAAACTGTTCTTGCCATATTAAAACCTCCTGTTGTTAAGACAACTTGTGTCTTTTTCCTAAAATTAAGGAAAAATAAAACGGCACGCCGATAAGCCCCATGATGATTCCGATAGGCATCATCGCGCCGTGAGAGATAAGTTTACTCGCCACTGACGCAAGGGATAGAATTGCCGCGCCGAAAACAGCCGATAAGGGGATAAAGAAACGCTGATCTTCCCCTACCAAAATGCGGGCTACATGAGGTCCCACAAGCCCGATAAAACCGATAACTCCGACAAAAGAGACCGCCCCGCTGGTGAGTAATGATATGAGTATAAAAACTTTCACCCGGAGGCGTTCCACATTCACGCCTAAGGTGCGGGCTTTTTCGTCGCCCAGTTTTAACGCGGTTAGTTTCCATGCGTCAAGCATCAGTACCGGTATGATGATGCCGAGTACGCAGTAAATTAACCCGACCGTAAACCAGTTCGCTTTTGACAGACTGCCGAAAAGCCAGAATACAATGCTTTGGAGGGCTTCCGGGGTTGAAATATACTGTAATAACGACTGGAGCGACTGGAACAGGAAAGATATGCCGATACCGCTTAACAGCATTGTTTCCGACGATAGATTACGGGATCGGGCTAAAAAGTAGATCGCCGTACAGGTAAGGATGGAAAACGAAAAAGCGAATACCGGGATTATGTACGCGCCGAATGCGCTGGTCAGGCTTGCGCCGAACACAATCGCTAATGCCGCGCCGAATCCCGCGCCTGACGAAATCCCCAGCGTATAAGGGCTTGCCAGCGCGTTATTCAGAATGGTCTGCATTCCCGCGCCTGCAAGTCCGAGAGCCGCGCCGACGCCGATAGCCATTAACGCTTGAGGCAGACGCAGAGTCCATACGATTACCGACGCCGATACGCTCGCCGAATCGGGGTTAAACAGCGCGTTAAACAGCTCAACCGGCTTCATTCGGCTTGGACCTATCATTATATCGCATATCAAACTGATTGCACATACGCTCAACCCTCCGGCAAGTTTCATCAAACGCCGCCGAGTCATTTTTTTATAGTCGTATAATACCGCCGTATGCATCGTTCTTACAGGAAACCATCGAAATCCCGCACATTCTTAGCGAACATACGAGGAAACCCTTCCTTATACAATAAGGTCCATACATATAATTCCATTATGAAATCCTCCTGCGCTCTAAGCGCGTAAAAACAATTATGCCATGAACATACTTTGAACCGCTTCTGCGGCGCAATGTACCTTCATGGCACTGGTTGAGTATGGAGGCGTTTATAAAAATCCGTCTTCAGACGAATATACTTAGTATAAAAAATCGAAAAAAAATTGTCAAGCGAAATTT
>JAIRPH010000091.1 GCA_031257135.1 Spirochaetaceae bacterium | reverse complement strand
ATTGCCGAAAAAAAAGAAGGCAGTTCTTATAGAATAGTAGACGGCGTCATAAAAGGCAGATCGCAGGCTGTTTGGTTTACTAATCTTAATCATAAAAGGCGCAATGAGGAGATTATCCTTTACAAAAAGTACAGTCCAAAGGAATTTCCGAAATATGACAACTACGACGCCATAGAAGTAAGCAAAGTAGTCGATATTCCGCAGGACTATGACGGCGTAATGGGCGTTCCCATAACCTTTTTAGACAAATATAACCCCGACCAATTTGAGATTATTGACGGGCTTAACCGCTATACCCTGCTTGATATAGCGGGAAAAAATCAATGGGCTAAAGATAACCATGTACATCTAACGGAAATAAATGGAAAATCAACCTATTTTAGAATCCTCCTAAAAAGGAAAACCAAATGACAGTTGAACTGCACGAAATCCTGATAAAAGACCTTGTGAATGGGTATGTTGATCATCAGGAAGAAGGCGTATACGGCTACGGCGGAAAACTCAATATCCGCCCGAAATACCAGCGGGAATTTGTCTATAAAGACAAACAGCGGGACGCGGTTATTGATACCGTCCGCAAAAACTTTCCCTTAAACGTCATGTATTGGGTAAAAAACGGCGATAACTACGAAGTCCTTGACGGACAGCAGAGGACAATTTCAATCTGCCAATACGTCAAGGGGCATTTTCAAATAAACGCGATGGCGTGGGATAACCTAACCGATGACCAGCAGGAGCAAATCTTAAACTACAAATTGATGGTTTATTTTTGCGAAGGAACAGATAGTGAAAAACTGGACTGGTTCCGTATCGTCAACATTGCCGGAGAAAAACTCTTTGAGCAGGAGTTGCGTAACGCCGTGTATACCGGAACATGGCTCATCGATGCAAAACGGTATTTCAGCAAGTCAGGTTGCGCCGCTTATAATTTTGCAAAAGATTATATCAACGGCTCCGCAATCCGGCAGGATTTTTTGGAAACCGCTCTTACTTGGATCAGCGGCGGGAACATCGAAGGCTATATGTCCAAAAACCAGCATGAGCCAAACGCCAATGAACTGTGGCTGTATTTCCAGAATGTCATCAACTGGGTAAAAGTCATTTTTCCAGAATACCGCAAAGAAATGAAAGGCATTGCTTGGGGCGAACTGTATAACAAATACGGCGCAGAGAAATACAATTCCGCCGAAATGGAAAAAGAAATTAAACGTCTGATGATGGACGACGACGTTACCAAAAAATCCGGCGTCTATCCGTATTTACTTACCAAATACGAAAAGTATTTAAACATACGGGCATTTTCCGAAAGCCAAAAACGGGCGGCTTATGAAAAACAAGAAGGCATCTGTCCTGTCTGTAAAGATCGTTTTGAAATACACGAAATGGAAGGCGATCACATAACGCCGTGGTCGGAAGGCGGCAGAACTGAAACCTGTAATTTACAAATGCTCTGCAAAAATTGCAACCGCAGAAAAGGCAAAAAGTAATGAGCGAAATGTTGCCAATACCCGAAAGGCTTAGGGGATAAAAATATCATTGTTCTCGTAATACCCTGAAGACAAGAAACCCCCCGGCTTTCAAAAATTCCCGCTTGATTCATTGTTTTCATTTCGCTCATTAAGAAACTGCCGGTAAACCGGAGGGGGCGTTATAGAATCTGCTTGTCTACGGGCATACCGCCCGGAACCATAGGGAGAACCCGCTCGTCCCGGTCGATAAAGGCGTCGATAACCGCGGCTCGTCCTGCGGCAAGCTCCGAAACCGCCTTGTCCAGAGCGGCAATAAAAGATTCCTCGTCCCGCGCCCGATAGCCTTCCAGCTCGTAGGCTCCGGCTAGTTTCACAAAGTCCGGCGGACCGTCCATGTCGGTTTCGGAGTAGCGTTCCTCGTGGAAAAACCTCTGCCATTGCCGCACCATGCCGAGGACATGATTGTTAAAAATCACCGTTAAGACCGGAATGTTATAGGTTTTCAGGGTAGCCATTTCAGCGCAGTTCATGCGGAAACAGCCGTCGCCGGTAAACAGGACTACCGGCTTATCGGGATTGCCGATCTTCGCGCCTTCCGCCGCGCCGAGACCGTAACCCATTGTCCCCAACCCGCCGGAGGAAAGAAACGAGCGGGGCCGAGTAAACGGATAAAACTGAGCGGTCCATATCTGATGCTGACCCACATCGGTGACGACAATCGCCTGATCTCCGAGGCGTTTTGCAGTTTCCTCAAGGATAAACCGCGGATGAAGCGCGGCTTTCCGCCGGTGCGCGCTGGGAATATGATCTTTCCATTGGTCGATTTCCCCGTTCCATTCGGTTTGCATCTGAACCGGCAGGCGGTTCAGCGTTGCGTTCAAGGTTTTGCGGATGTCGCCGATGACCCAAGTTTCAGCATGGATATTCTTGTTAATCTCCGCGGGGTCTATATCGAAATGAAGGATTTTCGCTTCTTTGGCAAAAGTGTTAGGACTGCTGGTTACTCGGTCGGAAAAGCGCGCTCCGATGGCGACCAGCAAATCCGCCCGCTGTACCGCCTTGTTGGACGCTACAGTTCCATGCATCCCGATAAGCCCGGTATGAAGCGGATGAGTCTTGGGAAGCGCGCCGATGCCCATAAGACTGAGCGCGACCGGCGCATGAAGCCGTTCAGCCAGCCGGCGCAGTTCGTCCGCGGCTTGGGAAATGATCACGCCCCCTCCGGCATAGAGCAGAGGACGCTTCGCCTCGGCAAGCATCCCCGCGGCTTTGTCAATATCTTCGTCGGTAAAGGTGACGCGTTGGTTTCGTTCCTCAAGCCGCCGGGCGCGCTTTTCCAACGCGGGCGAGGGACAAGCCGTTCCCTTCGCGGCGGTAATATCTTTGGGGATGTCGATGAGAACCGGACCGGGCCTGGCCGATTGAGCTACGATAAAAGCCTCCCGCACGATTTCGGCAATTTCGTCTACGTTTTTGACAATCCAGTTGTGCTTGACAATAGGCATGGTGATGCCCGTAATGTCAACTTCCTGAAAGCTGTCTTTGCCCAAGAGCGCGGTAGAAACGTTTCCGGTGATCGCCACCAGCGGCACTGAATCCATAGCCGCGGTAGCGATGCCGGTTACGAGGTTAGTCGCGCCCGGTCCTGAGGTAGCGATGCACACGCCGACCTTGCCGGTAGAACGAGCGTACCCGTCCGCGGCATGAGCCGCGTGCTGTTCATGGCTTACCAAAATATGCCTAATCCGGTTTTTCTGCTTGAACAGCTCGTCGTAGATGAACAAAACCGCTCCTCCGGGATAGCCGAAAACCGTATCCACTCCCTGTTCGATGAGGGCTTCAATGAGGATGCGCGCGCCTGTATACTGCATACCAAGCTCCTTGAAGGGGGGTCTTGCGGACTGCCGCGCAGTCCGCAGACTGAAAGATTAGTCTTTGAGGTTGTACTTTTTGCGGAACCGCTCGATTCGTCCTGCGGTATCGACCAGCTTCTGCTTGCCCGTAAAGAAAGGATGACAGGCGGAACAAATCTCAACCTTGATGTTTCTGGCGGTGGAACGGGTTTCGATGACGTTTCCGCAGGCGCAGGTAATCTTGGTCGGCTCATATTTGGGATGAATCTTTTCTTTCATCTAGGAAATCCTCCAAAATGTATATAATGTCCGGCTTAATCCGTGCCGGCAAGACCGGTATTCATGGATTTAAGGAATGCTTCATTATTCTTACTTTTTTTCATCTTGTCAATGAGGAGTTCAATGACCTCCACGTCCTCCATAGGATTGAGAACCTTCCGCAGAACCCAGAGTTTCTGGAGTTCGTCTTCGGTGAGAAGCAGTTCCTCTTTGCGGGTTCCAGATTTTTTGATGTTTACCGCGGGGAAAAGCCGCCGGTCTGAAATCCGCCGGTCCAGCACGATTTCCATATTGCCGGTTCCCTTGAATTCCTCGAAGATAACCTCATCCATGCGGCTTCCGTTTTCGATTAACGCCGTGGAAATGATCGTGAGACTGCCTCCTTCTTCGATGTTCCGCGCCGCGCCGAAGAACCGTTTCGGCCGGTGAAGCGCGTTGGAATCCACGCCTCCGGAGAGGATTTTCCCGGAAGTCGGAATCGTCTGGTTATAAGCCCGGGCAAGCCGAGTAATCGAATCCAAGAGAATCACCACATCCTTCTTGTGTTCCACAAGACGCTTCGCCTTTTCCAGAGCCATTTCCGTTACCTGTACGTGCCGGGACGACTGCTCGTCGAAGGTCGAAGAGATAACCTCAGCCCGGACAGTCCGCTCCATGTCGGTAACTTCTTCAGGCCGTTCGTCAATGAGCAGAACAATAAGGTACACTTCAGGATGATTCTTGGTAATGGCGTTGGCGATTTTCTGCATCATAATAGTCTTGCCCGTCCGGGGAGGAGCCACAATAAGCGCCCTCTGCCCCTTCCCAATAGGACAAAACAGATTGATAATCCGGGCGGAAATCTCTTCCGTAGCCGTTTCCAAGTCCAGCTTCCCATTAGGATACAAAGGCGTAAGATTGTCAAAGGGAATCCGGTTCTGAGCCACCGTAGGATCGTCGTAATTCACCGTCTCAACCCTCAGCATAGCGAAAAACCGCTCTCCTTCTTTGGGACTGCGAATCTGCCCGTAAACCGTATCTCCGGTTTTCAGCGCGAACAGCCTGATCTGACTGGGACTGATGTAGATATCATCGGGACCGGGAAGATACGAATTTTGAGGGCTTCGTAAAAAACCGTACCCGTCAGGCAGAATCTCCAGCGAGCCGTAGGCGTAAATGATGCCCCCTCGTTCAGTATGAGCCTTGAGAATAGCGAAAACGATCTCCTGCTTTCTCAAGGCAACCAAGTCCTCGTGGGAGATGCTGTAGCAATTCGCCAGTTCCCGGAGGTCTATCATGTTAAGCCGGATGAGTTCGTTGATGCAGAGCCGAGGCTTGCCGTTGTCCTGATCCATTCTGGGTTCAGGCTTGCCGTAAATGTCCGGCATGGAGGGAAGATTCTTCGGCAATGCCGGCAACGGAGCTAAAGCCCCGTTGGAATCCGCGCCTGCCGGCGGAGAAACCGGTATGGAAACGTTCCGGTTGTACACCCGCCGAGACCTCGCCGAATTCGGAGCCGCTCCCTCGGAGGAGCCGTTTTCCAGAGAACCGACGGTCCGTCTCATTCTGGTTCGGACTACGAGTTTCGGTTTTTCCTCATTCTCTTCTTCAGAAGGCTCCTCTTCCTTTGCCGTTTCAGGGGGAGGGGATTCTTCCGCAGTCGAAGATTCAGAGACCTCTTGCTCAAGAGGAATCATCAGCTCCTGATTAATGCCTATAAGGTCTTCATGTTCTGCTGTTTCTGATTTTCGATTTTTCCTTACTACTGCCATCGATCAACCACCTACTATATTAGTTTTGGACGAAAAAATGAGAAATTACTAAGACCGGGTTGCCAAGTCCAATAACGCTCTGATTGCATCTTCAGCCGCGGCAATCCGCACTTTTTCCCGTGAAAAGGGATAGTAAAACCGCTGGGCATTGGGCTTTTGCCCACGCAACGCTGTTCCTATCCATACGGTTCCTACCGGCGTACCGGTTCCGTCTCCATCGGGACCGGCAAGTCCGGTTACCGCGACCGCCATATCCGCGGCGCTTCGTTCCAGCGCGCCTTGAGCCATAGCGCAGACGGTTTCTTCACTCGCCGCCCCATGCCGTTTGATTAGGTCCTCCTCCAATCCCAGCATGACAGTCTTAGCGTTCACCGTATAGGAGACAAAAGAACCCCAAAATACTTGAGAAGCTCCCGGTATTTGAACCAGTAAATCCGCCACTAAGCCTCCGGTACAGGATTCCGCCGCGGCCGCGGTTCGAGCGGTCTCGGACAGCCGCTTAATCAGCATTTCCGCTTCAGTCATTGCTTCTCTGCAATTCCGCCTTGATTTCCTGAGTAGGCCGGGAGAAAATCTCCACGTCCTTATCGGTTCCGGTCATATTGCATTGACCTTCAAAGATGACCTCATCGGCAATCCGCAAGCGCGCCGCGGTTATATCTCCCCGAACCTGCGCGCCCGGAAACATATCCACCTTGTCCTGAGCCAGCACCGGAGCCACTACGGTTCCATAGACCACCAGAGAAGTTACTGAAATGCGGTCCGCTTCAACCACCGCCCCCTTATCGACAATAAGCGCGCCCGCGGCTTCTATGGTTCCCTTAAACGTTCCCTTGATGCGGAGGGTTTCCTTGAATTTGAGAAATCCATTGAAACTGGTACCCGGACCAAAGGTATTTGCTTTTTCTTCTATTATATCAGTTTTTCCCATACTTTCTATTCCTGCCGGACTGAGGTATGTATCTCCTCTTCCAGCGTAGCAAGACCGATTTCATTCTTTTTGAGGGATTCCCATTGGGCAATCGTTTTCTCAATGCGGACGTCCAAGTCCGCAAGATGGTTTCTCGCCATTCGAGTTTTATCCCGCAAATTTTTCAGCATCGGGGTTAATTCGGTTTGATCCACCTGGGCTATTGCCGTATCAAGCTCATCGATGCTTTTAATGCAATCCGCCATCGTATACTTCAAGTCTGCATTAAGGGTTTCCGCAAGATGAAGCCGGGATTCTCGGGCGGCGATTTGAGTAAGCAGTTCCCGGTTGCGAAGAACCACCCGAATACGGGCAAGAACTTCGGAAAAATTAAACGGTTTGGTAATGTAATCATCAACCCCAAGCTCAAAACTCTCAACCTTATCCTTAACATCGTCTAAAGCGGAAAACATAATAATAGGAATTTCCCGAAATTTAGGATCGCCTTTCAGGATTTTGGTAAGTTCCCACCCTGACATCCGGGGCATAAGGTTATCCAGCATAATGAGGTCAGGATAAAACCATTTTACCGTTTCCAGGGCTTCCAGTCCGTTATCAGCTTTTTCTACAATAAATCCAAGTTTACTCAGCATGACTTCAAAAAATTCAAGATGTATGATCTCGTCGTCAACAATGAGTATTTTTTTATGGAGATTCATGGTTCCTTCCTTTTTGTATGGAGTATACCTGATATAATACCAAAGATCAACAGGATGCCTCCTACAGCGATGCATAAAATCGGGAAAAAATCGCCGTATTCGGTATACCGCGATTTCGGGGCTACAATAGGCACCTCCACGGTCAACTGGGTTTCCGTAAAAGGCTTCGCCATAGCGATGATTTTCCCGTTAGGGTCTATCCCGCAGGTCTGTCCCGAAGCGGTAGACCGTACCATAGACCGCCGGTTTTCCACAGCCCGGAATACGGACATCGAAAGATGTTGCATCTGAGCCGGGAGGCTTTTCGACCACGCGTCGTTGGTCAGGTTGACGAGCAATTCCGCGCCGTTCCGTACAAACGCGCGGGATAAGTCCCCGAAGGTATCCTCAAAACAGATGGGCGTAGAAAAGCGCACTCCCGCGGACTCAAACACCGTCGCCGAGTCTCCTTGCTCCCACAAGTGAATGTCATCCCGTTTTTTCAATTCCTCATACACCTTGGGCAGTTGTTTTTTATACGGAAAATGTTCGGTAAAAGGCACCAGATGCAATTTACGATACTGCTCGACAAGGTTGCCTCCCTCAAAAAGCATAACCCCATTGTAATCGACCCGGAATTCTTCCTTCGGGTTAGGGTTTTTCGCCGGTTCTTTCCGGGCGTCGTCGTTCCCAATCACAAAAGGAACGTCCTGAACCGACAGATACTCCATTAAATCCTTAACGAGAATATACGAATCAGGATCGCCCCGATAGTGAATATGCCAGTAAATCCGAGGCACAAAGGCGGTTTCTGACCAGACCACCATATCCGGCTTCGGCTCTTTCTGCAAGGCTTCGTTGGAAAGGCGTTTCAAAATCTCATAATTATTGCGATACTCCAGCATACCTCCCAGCCACGGGTCCGTGTTATGCTGGATAAGAGCCAGCCTCCGGGTAGGAGCCTGAGCATAGTCGATTTGAGCGGTAAACCCGTAAATCAACGCGCCCGTCAATGCCGCAAGCCATGCTGACGCGGAAACCCGCTCTCTTAGAAAAAACTTTTTCAGGTTTTCCCCGCGGAAACCGTCTTGGAACGCTCCGGCAAGCCAAGCCGACGGAAACACCGCCAACGCGGACACTCCCCAAACCCCGAAGGTATCCGCAATCTGGATAATCGGAATAACCTCCCATTGAGAATACCCGGTTATCCCGTAAGCGTACCCTAAAAAACCCTTAGTACGGAGATATTCAAAGCCCATCCAAAAGAGCCATTGCAGAATATACCCCCGCCGGGGAAACAGCATAACCGCCAATTTAAGTAGCGGAAACAAGAGGGCGAAATAGCCCAGATACACGATTCCCACGGCCAATCCAGCTACCGGATGAAACGCGCTTAACCAGAAATTAAAGAGACTATACGCACCATACCCATACGCCGCGCCCCACACAAAAGAGGACCCGATATGTGTCCGGCGGATAACCCAAAATACCGGTATATACGCAATCCATGCCAGAAAAGGCAATCCCTTTTCAGCTAGGGGATTAGGAAACGCTCCAGCAAAAAACACCGCTCCCAACAGCAATACCGCAAGATGGATTATACCATTTCTTAATCCTATAATGCCCTTAGAAGGGTTCATATATTACTCACTATCTTCGGACTGAGGTTCCTCACGGTCTTCAACGAGGTTCCATACGGCTTGCTTCAATTCTCTGCCCGGTCTGAATATGGCACTCCCGTGAGAATCAACGGACACTAATTCTCCGGTTTTTGGATTTCTTGCTTTTTCTCTGCCCTTTCTCGACTTAACTTCAAAGGTTCCGAACCCTCGAAGTTCAATAATTTTATTGTCCGCGAGGGCGGTTTTAATATCGTCAAGAATATAATCCATTACCTTCCGAACTTCCTGCTGATCTAGTCCGGCTTTTTCCGCCACTGAATCAATTACTTCAGATCGGGTGTATTTTTTTCTTGCCATTACTGTTCCGATCCTCTGGTTTGACCGACCGGATGCTGTTGGAAATGCGCGGCCAAACCCTACTGAGCCGCCTTGAGGGTATTAAAGAGCTTTTGCATCCGCGACTTCTTGCGAGCCGCCGCATTTTTCTTGATAATCCCCTTTTGCGCGGCCGTATCGATTTTTTTGATCATCTCTTTCAACGCCGCTTCCGCATCAGCGACTTCTTTTTTCTGGGCTAACCCTACAAATTTTCTGACGCTGGTTCTTACGGAACTTTTTACCGCTTTGTTCCGAATACGCCGCTCTTCACTCTGGCGATGCCGCTTTACCGCGGAACTGCTTTTACCTGCCAATGGGACCTCCATATACTCATTAACGGCAACGTTACCGGATTAGAAACGCCTATTTGAAATCCGAAGGACGCCGTTCAACGCGCTTGCATTTTTCACATTCAGCAATATTCTTGACCTTACCCTGCTCGAAGAGGGTCTTCATCTTGATTTCACCTCCGCAACCGCAGAAAAATTTCTGGGTTGCGCTAGAGGTACGGGAGTTTTTACTCGCTTGAGCCATATTATTTCTCCTTGCCTATGTTATTTTATATACCATACTATAAAATAAAAAGGAAAGTCAAGCGGGAAACCGGGGAATATGAAATTTTTCTTTAGGGGCTTTTTCTTTTAGGGGCGGCGTAAAACGCGATGCCTTGACATCTCATACTCACAAGCGCAGGAAAATTATTGCTATATCTTCGCCGCAAATTAGGACCTAGGACTGAGAAAAAGCCTGCGGATTACCGGCCAATCCGCAGGCTTTTTTTTACGAGGCTGATTTCACCGCGCTGGTAATGAGTTTAAGCCGTTCGATAATATCGATGTGCTGAGTACAAGCCTGTTCGCACTGCCCACATTCGACACAATCCGCGGCTTTATGCGGATCGATTTGCCAATGATTTTTAAGCCGGTTCAGAATCACATTCGTTCCGGGCTGATCGTTGAGGAGTTTCTGATTGTAGGATTCCATAAACCGGGGAATCGGAATCTCCTGGGGACAGTCGTCGCAGTAGGCGCAACCGGTACAGACTCCTTCAAACGAGGCGGAAGCTCTGGATTTAACCGCCGCAAGCTCCGCCTGAGTCCGGGGCTTGTAGCCTTCGATGGCGGCAAGGGCGTCGGCGACGTCGGATTCCTCCTTGAATCCTACCAAAGTAACGCTAATATCCTCATGGTCCCACAAAAACCGGAGGGCTTCGGCAACAACGGACGCTTCAGGATTAGGCTTGAGAAAACCGAACAGTTCAGGATGCTGAGGAATAATCCCGCCGCCTAAAGGATTCATTACCACCGCGCCGAGCTTTTTAGCCCGAATCGCGTTGAAAGCCGCCTCTCTGGTCTGGAAATTATAGGCTGAATACCCAAACAGTACGCCCTCAAAAACTCCTTCCATAAGAAGCTGTCCGATCTCGTCCCGGACGAGATGGCTGGACACGCAGATATGCCGGATAAGCCCCTGGTCTTTCAGTTTTCTAAAGGTTTCAAGAATACCGTCTTTCTTCCGAGCCTGCCAATTTTCAAGATTAGTAATGCACCAAATATGATAGAAATCAATGGCGTCCACATCAAGCCGTTTGAGCTGGGCTTCGATCTCTCGGCGTATGTCTGACTCTGTGGTCTTGAACGTCTTGGTCGCCACGTAATACGGCAGGTTCCGCCGCCGCAGTTCGGCGAGTCCTTTTCCGAACACGCTTTCACTTTTGGTCTCAAAATAACCCGGAGCCGTATCGAAATAGGTAACGCCTCCTTCCGCGGCTTTGAGCATCATACGGACGCATACCTCAGGATCGTCGATATGACCGAACCGCATACCGCCGAATCCTAGAAGAGACACCTTTTTTCCGGTAGTCCCGTATTGTCTATATATCATTTTTCATCTCCTACCCAATATACTCTGAACCGGTACAAAGGGCATCCATTTTTTTATCCCAGACTTCCGTAGGGATTTCAGGGACAATCTGAGTATCCATACAGAGACCCAGCATATAATACGATAAGCCTTGCTCGTCGAGGGTTGCAAGAAACCGGTCGTAATAGCCCTTGCCGTGACCCATCCGGTTCCGGTTCCGGTCGAATGCTACTCCCGGGACCACGACCAGCCCCGGAAAATCAGCGGGTTTCAGCTCGTCTTCGGGGCGGTCGGTTTTAGGCTCCCGGATATCGAAGGCTCCGTAGTTCCACGGTCCTTCAGGATCGTATATCCGGTAAAACCGGATATGCTCGGAATCGACCGTTTTCGGAACAAAGACCTTTTTTTTATCAGAAAGGGCTGTTTCTAAAAGCGGATCCGTGCGAATCTCCAATCTGTCATTGAGAAAAAGCAGGATCGTCCCGTATTGGGACCAGATCGGCAGAGTCCGTATGCGGTCTGCCGCGCGCACGCCTTCATCCTGAAACCGCTGGACGGAAAACGCCTGCAACCGTCCTTTTATTTCCTTACGCAACGCCGGTTTAGAAATCATAATAGTCTAATTATACCATACGCGGCAGTTTATTTCAAGAGAAATATTGGCGACCCTTACAGCGGCGGTTTTGCATAATTGACAAAAGCGGCGGGCTCGGGTTAGTATCGAATGGTGCGGTTAGCAACGAGAAATATCGGGTTCCTTCTGCTCCTGATAACGCCTTATTTAGGGGCTCAAACGTCAGTACGGTTCCCCGCGCTTGAGGCGGAGCCTCAAGTATATCGGTATGCTCGTCTGGAGAATACCTGGCAAGCCCTTACGCAGATAAGCCTTTGGGCTTCCGGCGTTAAGGACGCGGCGGAATTTGAGGATATTATCGCAGAGGCGGTGGACAGCCTCCGGCTGAACCTCCCGGCAGACCCGCGGGAACGGGGGAGTTATATTCTCAGCTTTATGCATCGCCGTTATTTGAACGCCTATTCATATCATCAAACAAGACTGGATACTATCTTTATGACAGGACAGTATAACTGCGTCTCTTCCGCGGTACTCTATATGATTCTGGCGGTTTCCGCTGATCTGGATGTCAAAGGAGTGATAACTAAAGATCACGCGTTTATACAGCTCAATACGGGTCTTGAACTGATCGATGTGGAGACTACCAATCCCTACGGCTTTGATCCCGGCGGGCGGAAGGAATTTCACGACGGTTTCGGCAATATTACCGGGTTTGCCTATGTACCGGCTCGGAACTATCGGGATCGGGCTACGGTCAGTCCTCTGGAGCTTATTTCTCTGATACTTTCCAACAGGATTTCTGAACTGGAATCAACGTACCGGTATAACGATTCAATACCCTTGGCGGTAAACCGGACCGCATTGCTTACGGGAGAAGCTAATCCGGTTTCGTCGCCCTTATTCCCGGACCCTCGGCAGGAACTGATAGACCGCCTCTTGTATTTCGGCGCGAATCTCCTCAATACCGGTAAAACCGAGGAAGCCCTCCGGTGGTTTGCTCTGACCGAAGACCGCTACCCTGACCCTCGGTGGCAGGAGTTTACCTATACGGCGGTAAACAATTTGATGGCTTATCTGCTCGGCGGACGGCGGATCGCCGAAGCATGGAAGGTTTTACGGGAATATACGGCTCATCTCAGTTCAGATCAGGTAAAACAGCTTACCGCTATGCTGACGGATTTTGAACTGGTTCAGGCGACGACTCAGATTAGGACCGTCGGAGAAGCGGAAAACGCCCTCGCCGCGATTGCCGAAGCGCAGGGACTTTTACCGGCTCGGCGGATAGAGGAATTTCGGAATTTCGCAGTCCTGAAAGGCGCGGAACTTGTTGCCGCGGAAAAAGGCTGGGCAGGAGCCATCGCCTTCACTGAAGCCGCGGCCGCCCGGTACGGAACCAATGGCGCGCTCGAAAACAGCTTGAAAGTATTCCGCTCGAATCGGATTGCGGAACTTCACAACGCCTTTGCCGACCTTTACAACCGGCGGGATTATGAAGGCGCCCGGGCGTTTATCCGACAGGCGCTGGCAGAGTTTCCCGACAACCGCCAGCTTATTGCAGACCGAAACCTAGCCGATAAAGCCCGCTGAAACGCCGATCTCACTGATACATGATGAGGTACGGCCGAGGGTTCAGCTCATAGACCTGTTTGGGCGTAAGAAGCGGATTATCGTACCCCGCGCCGGGGATGCCGAAGTTGTAGAAGAGCTTAAATCCTTTAATCGGCATATTGCCTGCCTGAGCGTTGACCGCGTATGAATCCCGCTTGAGATGAGGCGCCCCGAATCCGTCGGCGCAGTGAACCAGCCGGACCCTCGTGAAATTCGCCCTCACTCCCTCTCTGTTCCTAATCATGTGGATATTGAATTGATGGACTACCAGAAGCCGTTCTCCGGGGATTTTATTTGCAATCAGGTAATCTTCCATAGCTTTTTGGGCTTGATTTATTTCATCGGCCGTTACAGAACCGATTTCTTTCATAGGTTTAGTGGTCCGCCATTCGGGATCAAGCGCAAGATGGACATTAGGATATTTCAGATACGGAAACATCCGTTTAATAGCATCCAAAGGATGATATTTTCCTATCTGATGGTCGATAAATACCAGCATATTATGTTTCAGCGCGTAATCTATATATCTCATCAGCAAGGCGTCGTTGATAATCCCGATATTGCCCTCGGGCCACACCGTGCCGTATATAATATAGAACGCTTTCCGTACGCCCCTGCCGCCGCTCAAAGCCCGATACTCGGCGGCGAGTTTAGTCAACTGAGCGTCCAGCTCCTCTATCGAGTACCTGCCGAGAATACCCATGTTCCGGGAATTCGGATGCCCGTAATACGCAAGAATATCATCGTTCAGAAGAATAGACTGAGATGCAAGCTGACTGTCCTCTTCAGGATACGCCCAAGACGGTCTTGAGGCTTCCTGATTTATGACGTTTTTCAGGGTATCCGTAAAATAGATAGAAGGAAAAAGCGGAGGCGCGCCCAGCCGTACTGGTTCAGACCCGCTTGAGGATACCGATAAAACCGGACCTTCTTGAGCGGCAAGCAAAGAAAACAGCCCGCAACAGAGCAAAGGGCAAAGTATCCCTAACCGTGCTGTTTTTAAGAAATCCTTAGCCCATGTCATTTTTACATTATCGGTAACTATAAAAAAAACTTTAGCAAAAAAAGCGTTTTTTGTCCCGCATCTTAGTGAGAACATAATATACGAAAAACCGGATAATGACAAGCGGACGCGCGGCAATCATAGGCTTCCCTTGAAGCCGAAGAGCGCATACCCCGGTTTTTCCGGTTAGAGCTTTTCCGAGGCGGCCGCGGCTACCTGCGCGGTTTGGGTGTGCAACGCCCGAAGCCTCAGCCGTCTGGTTGCGTCTGAACCGGTGACGGTTCCGGTTAT
>JAIRPH010000072.1 GCA_031257135.1 Spirochaetaceae bacterium | reverse complement strand
TGTATATGAAATCCGCCGAAGCCCATCGCTTTGAGCCGCTCGATCTGCCAGACAAGCTCCTCCGGATCGAGCTTGTTGTTCCACGCCCAGAACGGCGTAGCCCGGTATTCACTGCCGGGGTTTTTAAAGTCTTCCGCCCTTAATTCCGGCGTCCTCTTAGGATACAGCATATATGCCTCCTTGATGTATGTTACCCTTTTACACTGCCTAACACCAGTCCCTTAGTAAAGTAACGCTGAAGGAAAGGATAAACCGCTAAAACCGGAATCATACCCAGAAAAACTTGAGCGGCTTTTACCGTGCGATCCGAAACGTTAGCGAACAGTTCCATTTCCGTCAGCGAGAGGAGACTGAAATCAGCCTGCACTAAAACAGTCTGCATATAGCTTTGCAGAGGATACCCTTGGGGATGATTATTGTAGATAAGCCCGTCAAACCAAGCGTTCCAGTGACTGATAATAATGAACAGCGTAACCGTCGCCAATGCCGCCTTGGAAAGCGGAATGTAGATGCCCGTAAGAATTGTCCAGTGTCCTGCGCCGTCGATAAAAGCCGCTTCCTCAATCTCTCCGGGGAGGTCTCGGAAAAAATTGAGAAGCACAATCATGCTGAACAGCGGAACCGCATTGGGGAGGATTAAAGCCCATATCGTACCCATAACGCCGGTTTTCGCTACGGCGATGTATGTTGGAATAAGTCCGCCGTTGAACAGCATCGCTACCAGAAAAAAAGCCACGTAATACTTCCGCGCCGGAAATCTAAGGGACGATTTAGAAAGGGGATACGCGCAGAGAATCGTTAAAACCCCGTTGACAATAAGCCCCAGCCCTACCCGGCGGATTGAAACAAAAAACGCCCGCCAGAATTCGATCTTAGAGGCGATGTATCGGTATGCGTCGGTAGAAAATCCAATCGGCAGTAATCCTACTTCCCCCGACGAAGCGGGTCCGGAAGAACTCAGAGATACGGCTAATATATGAATCACCGGAAAAACGCAGACAGCGCCGGCGAAAAGCAGAATAAAATGAATGATCGTATCAATAACATAATCTGAAGCGGTTTTCCGATACTGCATGAAACGCCTCCTAAAGTACCCGGTATCCGGTAGTTTTGTAGGCAATCCGATAAGACGCGGTAATCAGGATCAGGGCGACTACTGACTTCATCATCCCCGCGGCCGTAGAAACGCTGAACTGCATACTGACCAGTCCCAGCCGGTAGAGCAGAGTATCCAGAATATCTCCGGTTTCGTAAACCACCGGCGCATAGAGATTGAAAATCTGATCAAACCCGCCGTTCAGAATATTTCCCATACTGAGGGTAGTCATCAATACGATCATAGGAGCGATCCCCGGCAGAGTAATATGAATAAGCTGACGCCGCCGGTTAGCGCCGTCTACATAGGCAACTTCGTATAAGGTAGGATCAATAGCCGTAAGAGCCGCCAAGTATACGATAGTTCCATAGCCGAATTCTTTCCAGACTTCAGAAACAATAACTACCCAAGGAAAATAATGATTATCTCCTAAAAAGTAAACCGATTTTCCGCCGAGAACGGTCAACGCCGTATTAAACAGCCCGGTCTGGGGAGCCAGCAAATCCCGAAGAATCCCGGCAAGAAGAATCCATGAAATGAAGTGAGGCAGATAGATAAGCGTCTGAATTCCCCGCTGAAGCCATTTCTTACGGACTTCATTCAAAAGCAGAGCGAAAACAACCGGAATCACAACGCCTAAAATAATTTTACATCCTGCAATCATAACCGTATTCCGCAAAGCCCGGGGAAATTCCATCATGCCGAACAAAAACCGGAAATTACGCAGTCCAACCCACTTGGAGCCGAGAATCCCTCTGGCAGGAAGATAGTTTTGAAAAGCCATAACCAGCCCTCCAATGGGAATGTAATGATAGATAAAAACAAGCAGGACTCCGGGTAACAGCATCAGATGCAGTACCGCGGTATCTTTTTTTCTTCGGATTTTTTCAGCTTTCATACGCGCTCCTTTGGGGAGACCGCCTTCACTTCAGAAGGCGGCGGTACTCTATCTTTTTTTTGCCCATTCGTTGACTTCTTTGGTGATGGCGTCTCCGCCTTGCCGTTTCCAATCCCGCACAAACGTATCGAAGGCGTCGATGGGCGACGCGCCCATTACTATCTTGGTGAACACTTCGTCCCGCATGGACTTGAGACTACTTTCATAGGCGGACATAGATTCTGTCGGCGCCCCATAGAATCCGTTTAGGACAATCAGCTTGTTTTTCACATAGTAATCCATCACCGAGTAAACTGATTTATCGGGACCGAAAATCCGTTCATATCCCCAGTTGAGGGCATCGCTTTTATCGTTCTCTAAGTACCGCTTGATGTGGTTGTAGTATCGAAGCTGTTCAGCGTCCAGCTTCCCAGTATCTCCGCTGGACAAAGCGTTCTTTATGGCAAGATGAGCGTCTAAGTTTTTATTGGGATATCCAGTATGAACCAGATTATGTTGCCAATAAGAATACCCGTTGGGCTGAGATTGAGAATAGGGATACATCTCCGCGTCAGCTCCGTAAGACTGACGGTAGTTGATGTTCAGCATCTTGATCAACGCTTCAGGATGAGCGAACTTCTTGTTTACCACGTAAAACGTTATTACCGGATTGTTTACGAGCTTCTTCGCGGGAGTTGAATCCGCCGAGGGAAGCGGATAGGGTACGAATTTAGCCCCGGGCTGAGTGGTTTCCAAGTCCCGAACTTGAAGAGGTAGCGCAAAGTAGCCGAAAAACATCCCGGCTTTACCGGAAAGAATCCGTTCTATGCTTCGGTCGTTATCAAGCACGCCGAAATCTTGATCGATATAGCCTTTCTTATAGAGGTCTGCCAAAGCCGCTAAAGCGGTTTTTACCTGCGGCTGAACCGCGCCGTACCCCAACTGACCCGACCCATCCCGAACCCAGCCGTCAGGATGAGCATGAAAACATTCGATGAATTCCCCCATACGCCCCGCTCGGGCGGTAAAGAGGTCTTTTGAAAGCATAAGCCCGGAGGTGTCGTTTTTCCCGTTTCCGTCAGGGTCTTTGGTCGCAAAGGCTTCCGCGATGGTCAGCACATCCTGAATAGTTTTTGGTTCCGGCAGTCCCAGTTTTACCCGCCAGTCTTCTCTAAGCCACAACACTGAAGTATCCGAAGTAGAGCCTAAAAACGGCATTGCCATAAGCCTTCCGTTGATCTTTGCGATGTTCGCCTGATCCGGATCGATATTCATCATCTGCTTGTGCTGAGGACTGGCGTAGGCTTCGTAAATATCGGTTAGGTCCCAGATGAGATCGCTTTGAGCCAACATATCGAGCTGTTGGGCGTTTACTATCATAATATCCTGTAGATTACCGGCGGCTATGCTGGCGGTCTGTTTCTGGATAAACTGGTCGTTTATATTAGGAGCGGTCCACGCCCATTTGATAGTAATCCCCAAGTCCTTCTTGTTTTTAGCGATCCATGGATTATTGTCGATAGTATCTCCCGCTTCAAATCGGGTTTCTTCAATGTTTTTTGCGGAAATAACCGTGATTTCAGGATTGTACTTGCCCCACGGGTCTTGAGGTCCCTGCGGTTTCGCCGGGGCGGAGCTTGAACCGCCTCCCTGAGAACCGGCGGCAAACAGCGCGGAAACCGCCCCAATCAGGATTCCAGCGCAGAAACATATTTTTTTCATCGTTCCTCCAAAAATAACAAGATATATAAAGTATAATCCCGGATTTTTTTAGAGACCTATAGGGAAAAATCTACAAAAAACAGGGAAAATCTACAAAAAGAGAGCGTTGCGGATTAGCGGAGTTAAGACTACAATAAAATTATGTCTGATAGGTTATTTGACGATGTAATGCTTGACGCGCCGGAAACTCAGGCTATAAAATACGCCGGTTCTAAATTAAAACTATTGCCGTATATACTCAGGCTTTCTAAAAAGGTTGCAGGAGATTCAAAAAATATTACCGTGTTTGACGGCTTTTCCGGCTCTACCCGGGTTAGTCAGGCGTATGCGAAGTCGGGATACACGGTCTACGCCAATGACAGCGCGGCGTATACAAAAGTTTTTAATACCGCTTTTTTAATGAATACCAGCGAGCCTAAAAGGTATGCGCCGTTAATCGAACACCTTAATGGATTAAAGCCCGTTGACGGCTGGTTTACGGAGCATTACGGCGGAGACGGAACGCGGAAAACGTCGGCGGATGCCGATGGATT
>JAIRPH010000049.1 GCA_031257135.1 Spirochaetaceae bacterium | reverse complement strand
CGGGCTGAGTACGTGCCGGTTACGGATGAAGAGGCGGTCGCCGCTTTCGAGTATCTCGCCCGGACTGAGGGCATTATTCCGGCGGTGGAAAGCGCGCACGCGGTAGCGCACGCGAGGGTTTTGGCGCGGAGTCTCGGCAAAGGGGAAAATATCATCATCTGCCTTTCCGGGCGGGGAGATAAAGACGTCGCCGCGATTGCGCGGTACCGGGGGAAAAACATCCATGAGTAAAATACAAACCGCGTTTCAGCGGGGAAAGGCGTTTATCGGCTTTGTTACGGCAGGAGATCCGTCTATGGAAAAAACCGAAGAGTTTATTCTCGCTATGGTTTCCGCGGGCGCAGACCTCATTGAAATCGGCATACCCTTTTCCGATCCCATCGCCGAGGGACCGGTAATTCAGCAGGCGAATATCCGGGCGTTGTCCGCGGGCGCGAAGCTCTCCGGAATTTTCAGCATGGTCGAGGGTTTGCGCCGGAAAATCGAGACTCCCTTAGTGTTTCTCACTTACTTTAATCCGGTGTTTCATCTGGGATGCAGGCGGTTTTTCAATGAGTGCGCTAAAACCGAGGTAGACGGGATTATCATTCCTGACCTGCCTTTTGAGGAACAGCCTGAAGTCAGGGACGCCGCGGCGTCTCAGGGGGTTGAGGTAATTTCGCTGATTGCGCCGACTTCGGCGCAGAGAATTCAGCGCATCGCGGCTGAGGCTGAAGGGTTTCTCTACGTGGTCTCTTCGATGGGCGTTACCGGTATCAGGCAAAACATCGAGACTGACCTTGAGGGGATTATCAAAACCGCCCGGGTTACGGCGAAGGTTCCTGCGGCGGTGGGCTTCGGCATAAACACGCCGAAACAAGCCGCGGATATTGCCCGGTTCGCGGACGGCGTCATTGTCGGAAGCGCGATTGTCAAGATCATCGCCGAACATCGGGACTCCGCGGCGCCTCATCTCGCCGAGTACGTCAAAACCATGAAACAGGCGATTACTAGATGAATATCCTGCATAGCGCAGTCGGTATTATGACGCCCCTCCTGCTTGCGGCCACAGGCGGATTGTTTACCGAGCGGGCGGGGATGCTCAACATCGCGCTGGAGGGACTGCTTCTTATCGGAGCCTTTGCCGCAATCGTAGGGTCCCATCTTTCGGGAAGCCTGCACGCGGGGATTCTCGCCGGCGTTTTTGCGGCAATGACGCTGTCGGCAATGCTCGGATTTTTTACCTTGAGGCTCAAGTCTAATGTTTTCATTACCGGTCTTGCGGCGAACCTTTTTGCCTCGGGGGTTACGGTGGTTTTATCGTACCGGCTTTTTGCCACTCGGGGCGTTTTAGTATTTGAAAACATACCTCGGCTTAAAACCTTGAGTCTTCCCGGTTTCCTGCGTATACCGGTTCTTTCAGGGCATACGTGGTATGTTTATTTCAGTTGGTTTCTCCTGTTGGCGTCATGGTTTATTCTGTATCGGATGCCTTTCGGCTTCCATCTGCGGGCGTGCGAACATCGGAGCGGCGCGCTTGTTTCCTTGGGGCTTAACCCTGACCGTTACCGGTTTGCGGCGTTTCTCATATCCGGGTTTACCTGCGGCATTGGAGGTTCTTTTCTTGCGCTGAATCTGGGGGTTTTTGTACCGAATATGTCCTCCGGCAAAGGCTGGATTGCGCTGGTGGTGATTTTTCTCGGGGGGCGGCGTCCCATAGGGCTTTTCGCCGCGGCTCTGCTGTTCGGGCTTGCGGAAGCCTTTTCAAACTACGCTCAAGGCAGTTTCAATGTGCCTACGGATTTTATTTTGGCAATCCCGTATATCTTCACGCTCTTCGTTATGACAGGATTCTCAATTTTTTCTAGCGTCTCTAACGTAAGAAAGAACGGTTAGCCGGCGTCTCCCCTTAATCCGCTTTTTGTATAAAAACTCGCCGCCGGGTTATTTAGGAAAAAGCGGCGGTTTCTTGTAATCTGGTTTTTTCGGTCAAAGCGTTCATAATCGCTTTTATCAATGCTTTATCTTCCCGATGCCCCTGCTATTCGTTCTAGCATCTCTACTGAAGGGAATTTTTTTTCCAGTTCAATCATAGCAATATAAGTGGTAGCGGTATTTGCTTTTTCTGCAAGTTTTGCCTGAGAAAATCCAATAAGATAAATATTATTTTATAAAATTAGGGGTATAGGGTCCTGCGAGTCGGCTAAGAGAAACCGCAAGGCTTCAGGTATACCTTATGGAAGAAGATGTATGAAAAACAAACGGAAAAGTATTTTCAAAACGGCTGGACTAGTCCTGCTCTGCACGGTTCTTGGGGCGTGCAAAGCTAACCCCGCGCCTGCGCCCATTCCCGCGCCGAAACTGGCGGATGAACTGGACGCCGCCATTCGGGAAGCGTCGGATTACCTCAACAAACAGCTTCCCAGAGGGAATAAACTGGTGATTCTTAACATCCAATCGGAGTTTCCGGCTCTCTCGGAGTATATTATCGACGAGCTTATCGCCAACACGGTAAACGACCGGGTTTTTTTCGCGGTTGACCGGCAACAGCTCGACGCGATCCGGGCGGAACTGGATTTTCAGATGTCCGGCGAGGTAGACGATACCACCGCGCAGGAATTAGGACGGATAGCTGGAGCGCAGGTTATCATTTCCGGCGCGGTATCCCGGATAGGCGAGCTATACCGTCTACGAGTGCGGGCGTTGAGCGTAGGAAACGCGCAGATTGCAGGGCAGTTCAACCGGAACATCCCTGATGGACCAACGGTTTCCGCGCTGGCGCGGAGCCAAGCGACCGGCTATGGCGGCGGCGGCTCGTCCGACACGGCGAGGAACGCAAGCCCAACATCCAGTGAAAGACCGCAACCCGCGCCGGCGTCCACGCCCAAAGAACCGGAACAATCAACCGGCATTTTTCCAAAAATTGGACGCTGGAGAGTAACAGGGAGAGACAGCGCTAACTGGACAGGTAGCTATATGGCGATTGAGGAAATCGACACGGAAAGGTTTAGCGGTTATTTTGAATGGTACAGATCGGGTATTGAATACTCCGGCAGGGAGTATTTC
This sequence comes from Spirochaetaceae bacterium, assembly GCA_031257135.1. Classification (GTDB taxonomy): domain Bacteria; phylum Spirochaetota; class Spirochaetia; order Treponematales; family Breznakiellaceae; genus JAITHW01. The sequence continues at coordinate 16,469 of JAIRPH010000049.1, read as the reverse complement.
AGGGGAGTATTCAATCCTGATTTCAAAAGCGTGTTAATAAAGGGCTACCGTCTCGTTGATGCTAAAGGAATAGGTTTAGGTACGTATGAAGCTTATCTATCTAAAAATGGTTCAGATTTTGATTCAGGAACTTGGGGAGATGGTAGAGGAACTTGGCAAGCAAAATGGCTAGAGGATAGGCGGTGTCTGTCACCGCTCCATGCCATATGACTGACACTAACGACGAAATTGAAGCAAAAGTATGTTTCCATTGCATATAAGGGGTATGAGATCATTGCGAATACTTGCGGAAGGGGCGACGTATCACGTTACCTCTAAAATCGACCACGACGCTCCAGCGATGCGGGAACCGGCGTTTAAACAAGGCTTCCTAGACTTCGTGGCTAAGGCGAAAAAGCGTTTTTCCTTCGCGTTATGGAACTTTTGTATCATGGACAATCACATCCATTTCCTCATTAAGCCCGGACCCAATGTATCTTTGTCTAAGATCATGCAGTGGATTAAATGTAATTTCGCCAAATGGTGGAACAAAAGGCATGAAATCAAAGGGCATTTGTGGGGCGAGCGGTTCTTTTCGAGAATAATCAAGGACGAAAAGGACTTTGCGAAGGTGTCAGAGTACATCGACGAGAATCCGGTGAAGGCAAAACTGGTGAAAAAGCCGGAACAGTGGCGGTTCGGCGGACTGTTTCATCGGTTGAGGCGGATTTTCGGGCTTATCGACAGCCTCACGGACACGCTGTTTACCGGAAACGTAAGCCCGACGCCGATATAGCGGTGTCAGACATAATTCGCAAATAAATAGGGTATTCTTTGACATAATTCCGAAACCGTGTCATACTATTTTTTTCTCAGGTTATAGGCGTTTTGGGGGAGTGTTATCATGCTATACTCGATTGAAGACATTCGGTATCTGGAGACCGCTTTCAGCAGATTCTACGACATAGGCGCGGCGGACTCAGGGGGCGTTACCCGTCTGGGTTACAGCAGGGAAGAAGACGAGATGCACGCGCTTTTTGCCCTCATGGGAGAAGAATTAGGGCTTGAAGTTCTGCACGATCAGGCGGGAAATACCTTTTTGTCCAATACCAAGGAAGGCGAGGATTATTATCTTATCGGTTCTCATCTGGATTCGGTGGTGGATGGAGGCAGATATGACGGCGTAGCGGGGATTCTTGCGGGACTTTTGGTCATGCGCTGGCTTAAGCGGGACGGCCGGCTTATTCCGGCGCGGATAGGTGCATTCCGGTGCGAGGAATCAAGCGGTTTCGGGATCAGCACGCTGGGATCGAGTCTCGTAACCGGCGGGCATCGGGACGAAGGTTTGTCCGCACGCGCGGGACGGGACGGCGGAACCTTGGGGGAGATTTTCGCGGAAAAAAGGTTTACCCTCAACCCTGAGCCTATCAAAGGAGTCCGCAGGTATCTGGAACTCCACATCGAGCAAGGCAGAATATTGCAGGATCGCGGACAGCATATCGGGATAGTATCCGCCATCGCCGGTCCGCGTAGATTCAATTTGTATCTTCAGGGCAAGGCTGAACACTCCGGCGCGACGCCGATGACTATGCGTCATGACGCGCTCTGCGCCGCGGCGGAACTCATCTTAGAAATCGAGCGGATAGGGCGCGACGAATCCCCGCGGAATTCGGTAGCTACCGTGGGGACCCTGAGCGTCAGTCCTAACGCGATCAACGTCATCCCCGGAGAAGCGCGGCTCCAAGTTGACATCCGGGGCGTTGAAACCGCAAGTCTTGACGAGATGGAACGGCGCATCAAGGAAGCGGGGAAATCCATTTCCCAGCGGCGGGGCATCGGCTTTCTGAAAGAAAACATATCCGATCAGCCGCCGGTTAGTTTGAGCCTTGCTATGCTGGAAAAGATGGACAAGATTGTTTCCAGCCTCGGGATAAGCCGTCTCAGGATGATAAGCGGCGCAGGACATGACGCTATGCAGTTTGCAAAACTCTGCGATACCGCGCTTATTTTTATCCCCTGTCGGGACGGGGTGAGTCACAACAAAAATGAGTACGCCAGTATAGAACACATCTGCGAAGGAGCCGGAGTATTGTATTCGTACCTATGCGAGGAGTGTAACGAGCTATGATTTTGATTATCGGCGGCAGACTGATCGATCCCAAAAGCGGGATCGACGAGTTCCGGGATGTAGTGATTGACGGCAATCGGATCAAATACATCGGCAAATTCCACTCAGACGGCGCGTACCAAACGGTGATTGACGCTCGAGGCAAGGTCGTCGTCCCGGGCTTAATCGACGTTCACGCGCATTTCCGGGACCCCGGCTTCACCCACAAAGAGGATATGCAGACCGGCGTCGCCGCGGCCGTACGAGGCGGTTTTACCACGGTGGTCTGCATGGCGAATACTAAGCCGGTGTCTGACACCCGCGAAACCTTAGCGGAAGTTCTGAAAAAGGCGGAAAAGGCGTCTATTCATGTAAAGACCGTTGCCGCGGTAAGCAAGGGCTTCGGCGGCGCGGAACATACCGATATGGCGGAGTTCAAAAAAATGGGCGCGGTGGGCTTTAGCGACGACGGCGCGCCTCTACTGGACGGGGCGTTTCTGCTCAAGGCGATGCTCGCGGCAAAGGAGGCTGACGCGCCGATAAGCCTGCATGAAGAAGATACGCGCCTCATCGGTGTTCAGGGCGTAAACGACGGCGCGGTTTCCAGAAGACTCGGGTTTACCGGCGCGCCTGCGGTTTCGGAGAGCGCGATGGTAGCCCGAGACTGTATGCTCGCCCTCGCTTCCGGCGCGAAGGTCCATATCCAGCACATAAGTTGCGCCGAATCCGTCGCGGTCGTGCGGCTTGTAAAAGAGCTGGGCGCGCGGATAACTGCGGAGGCGACGCCTCAGCATTTTTCTCTCACTGAAGAGGCGGTTTTACAGCACGGGACCTTAGCCAAAGTGAATCCGCCTCTCCGCGCCGAAAAAGACCGGTATGCGATTATTGCAGGACTCAAAGACGGAACTATCGACATGATAGCCACCGATCACGCTCCCCACACTGCCGAAGAGAAAAACCGCCCCATCCCGGAAGCGCCCAGCGGCATGATCGGCTTGGAAACCGCCCTCGCGCTGGGCATCACCAACCTCGTACGCAAAGGTCATCTCACCCTGCAAGACCTGATCCGCAAAATGACGCTTGCCCCGGCAGGTCTCTACGGTTTCCCCGCGGGTTTCTTGGCGGAAGGAGGTCCCGCGGACATCGCCATCTTCGACGAGCGGCAAACCTGGACGGTCTCGGACTTTGCATCCAAATCGTCAAATTCGCCCTTTACAGGGCAGACGCTTAATGGTAAGATATATTACACCATCTGCGGCGGTACGATAGTCTACCGCGATGAAGGAATAACCTAATGGAATGTACGGTTCTTTCTAACAAACCTTTATCCGAAAATTTCTACCTTATGGAAACTGATTGTTCCAGGGACGCTCAGGCTGGTCAATTCTATATGCTTCGGGCTTGGGGCGTCTATCCGGTTCTTTCCCGTCCTATCAGCGTCTTTGACGCCGACGCCGGAAAGACCAGCTTCCTGTATAGAACGGTAGGACAAGGCACCGGGATGTTCGCCCGCCTCAAGCCCGGAGACGCTCTCGGACTTGTAGGTCCTCAAGGCAGAGGCTTTCCCGGAGTCCCGGGAAAAACAGCCCTGGTAGGAGGCGGAGCCGGAATCGCCCCGCTCTACCTTGCGGCTCGGCGGATAAAAAACGCGGATGTGTTTCTCGGTTTCAGGGACGCGCCTTTTCTGGTCCAAGCCTACGAAGCCGCGGCGGATCGGGTTGTCGTCAATTCCGGAGGCTTTATCACTGACGATATCGACCCGACGCAGTACGACGCCATTCTCGCCTGCGGTCCGGAGATAATGATGAAAACGCTCTACGAAAAATGCAAAAAAACCGGAGCCGCCGCTAAGGTATATGTATCGCTGGAAAGCCGTATGGCTTGCGGAGTAGGAGCCTGCTTCGTTTGTAGCCGTCCGGTCGGCGGCGGAAACAAAAAAATCTGCAAAGACGGTCCCGTATTCCCCGCGGAAGAGGTTTTTGGTCTATGAAAACAGCTCTTGAAACCAATTTCGCCGGGGTTATCTTCAAAAACCCTCTGGTTTTGGCGTCAGGAACCTGCGGGTTCGGCGGGGAATACGCCGGACTTTTCGAGATCGGCAGGCTGGGAGGCGTCTGTTCAAAGGGACTCACCCTACGTCCTCGCGCGGGGAATACCGGCGTCCGAATCTGGGAGACCCCCGCAGGGATTATGAACAGCGTCGGTCTGGAAAATCCCGGAGTTGAAGCCTTTATCAGCAGGGAACTCCCCAATATGAAGGCTTTGGGGGTAAAAGTCGTCGTCAACCTCGGGGGACACTCCATCGAAGACTATCTTGAAGGGGCTGATCTGCTCAACGCCGCGGATATTGACCTTTTGGAACTCAACATCTCCTGTCCAAACGTGAAGTCCGGCGGCATGAACTTCGGAATCAAAGCCGAAACCGCCCGGGAGGTTGTCCGCAAGGTCCGGGCGGTAACTAAACACGTCTTGACGGTAAAACTTTCGCCTAACGCTGAGGACATCGTCGCGTTGGCTCGGGTCTGCGAGGAAGAAGGGGCTGACGGCGTCTCTCTAACCAACACGTTTCTTGCTATGGCGGTGGACATCGGCGGACGCCGTCCGGTATTCGACAACGTCTACGCGGGACTCTCCGGTCCGGCTATCAAGCCTATCGCGTTGCGTATGGTTCATCAGGTTGCAAAAGCCGTTGCAATTCCGGTAATGGGCATAGGAGGCGTTGCAACGTGGCAGGATGCGATAGAATTCATCATGGCCGGCGCGGATCTGGTTCAGATCGGCGCGGCTAATTTTATCAAGCCTTCAATATCCTTAGACATTCTGGACGGGATGCAGAGCTGGCTTGATTCTCAGAACATAACTCTCGAGGAGGTACGAGGAATCGTATGAGTACATATAATCCTTATGACGACGTATTGGCGACTATTACCAGAGCCGCCGATATTTTGGGCTTGTCGGAAAACGACTATGCAGGCATCAAGTATCCTGAACGGGAACTGAAGGTTTCTTTCCCGGTGCGGATGGACGACGGAAGCGTGCATATTTTTGAAGGCTATCGGGTGCAACATTCTTCGTCCCGGGGACCCTGCAAGGGAGGCATCCGCTACCATCAGGACGTTGACCTCGACGAGGTGAAAGCCTTAGCCGCATGGATGACCTTCAAATGCGCCGTGGTGGGTATCCCTTACGGCGGCGCGAAGGGCGCGGTAAAAGTGGATCCTTCCAAGCTGTCTCACGGCGAACTGGAACGGCTTACCCGCCGCTATACCGCCATGATTCTTCCCCTTATCGGTCCGGAACGGGACATACCTGCCCCGGACGTCAATACCAACGGCGAAGTCATGGGCTGGCTCATGGACCCCTACAGCATGATGAAAGGCTACGCCGTACCCGGCGTCGTTACCGGCAAGCCTCTGGACATCGGCGGCTCGGTAGGACGCCTCGAAGCCACCGGCCGAGGAGTGATGATCAATGTCCGGGAATTCCTCAAAAAGCGGAACGAAACGCTGGCGGGGAAAACCGTCGTCGTGCAGGGATTGGGCAACGTCGGAGGCATCGCGGCGAAGCTCATCGCCGGGGAAGGCGCGAAAATCATCGCCGTAAGCGATGTCTCCGGATCGATAGCCAAACCCGAAGGCTTAGACATTGAAGGCATCCTGAAACACCTTTCAACGCGAGGCTCTCTGCTCAAAACCTACAACGCCGAAGGCTTGAAACGGCTCTCAAACGAGGAAATGCTCTGCATGGAAGCGGACGTCTTAGTGCCGGCGGCAATGCAGAATCAGATAACCCCGGGCATCGCGGAACGCATCAACGCGAAGCTGATTGTCGAAGGCGCAAACGGACCCACCACCGTCGAGGCGGACAAAATACTGGAAAGCAGAGGCATACAGGTTGTTCCCGACGTTCTCGCCAACGCAGGCGGCGTTATTGTCTCTTATTTTGAGTGGGTCCAGAACATTCAGTCCCTTACCTGGGACGAGGAGAACGTCAACAGCCACCTCAACCGCATCATGATCAACGCGATTGAGGCGGTATACAAAATGGCGGAGGAGAAAAAAATACCCTTCCGCACCGCGGCTTACGCCATCGCCCTTCAGCGGCTGGTACAAGCCAAGCATATCCGGGGCATATTCCCGTAGAGGACCCTATATGATTGTTCAGGCGGTTATCAACGGGATTCTTTTCGGCGCGGTGTACGCGATGATAGGAATCGGCTTTTCCCTCGTGTGGGGGGTTATGGGGATTGTCAATCTTGCTCATGGTTCTTTTATTATGGCGGGCGCGTATATATCCTTTACGCTCTTCGCCGCATGGGGGCTTGATCCCTTTCTTTCCGCGCCGCTTGTTATGGTTGTCCTCTTCGGCGCGGCGTACGGTATTCAGCGTCTGCTGATTAACCGGATTGTCCGAGGTCCCTCATTCATCACGCTTACCTTTACCTTCGGACTGCAAATCCTGATAGCCAATATCTGCCTGCTGATCTGGAAGGCGGACCTCCGAAGCGCGAAGCTGTCCTACTCGTCGGCGTCCCTTTTCGAGAACGGCGCGGTGACGATTCCGCTGGTGCGCTTCGGGATTTTCGCCGCGGCGATAATCCTCACGATCCTCTTCTATCTTTTTATGCGGAAGACCCGGATCGGTATCGCCATCAACGCCACCGCCCTGAATTACGAGGGCGCCCGCACGGTAGGGGTTGACGTGGATAACATCTACGCCATTACCTTCGCGGTAAGCGCGGCTCTAGCCGGCGCGGCCGGCGCGCTCATGCTACCTATCACGAGCATGAACCCCTTTTTCGGAGGAGATATTATCAACAAGGCTTTTGTGGTTTCCGTGCTGGGCGGATTAGGCAGTACCGCAGGCGCATTGGCGGGAGGGATGTGCCTTGCCCTCGCGGAAACGTTGGGTACGGTCTTTCTTCCCTCGTCGGCACAGGAGCTTATCGGCTTTGTGTTCTTTATCGCTGTGCTGGTGTTCCGCCCTCAGGGGCTTCTAGGAAAAAGGTTCTACTGATGCGTAACAAAGCCGTCGTTGTATGCGGACTTCTTGGATTGTTACTTATCGCGATCCTGCCTTTTACGGTCTCAGGTTTTCTGGTGCGCCAGTTTACGGAAATTTTCATGTACGCGATTCTCGCTTCCGCGCTTAACATCATCGCAGGCTATACGGGCTATGCGGCTTTCGGCAACATGGTGTTTTTCGGCATGGGCGCGTATACCGTGGCGATACTTATGACTAAAGCCCATATCCCCTTCGGCGTCGCCTTTGTGTGCGCGGGGATTATCTCGGTGATTACCGCGGTTATACTGGGGATTCTGCTCCTGCGGCTCAAGGGGCAATACTTCGCTCTGGGAACTACCGGCGCGATGCTGGCGGTGCGGCAGATCGTGGACATCTGGTCGGATGTCACCGGCGGAACTCAGGGCATCAGCATCCCCCGCCTGCCCGGAACGCCGTATTTCGCCAACGCTTTTTTCTATTTTTTCATGCTGGCTCTGCTTATCGCGATTATATTATTTGTCTCGCGCCTGCACGTGAACCGCTTAGGGTATGCGTTCAAGGCTATCCGCGCCAACGAAGAGGCGGCTAACGTCATGGGCATTAACACCACCAAATACAAGATCATCGCGTGGAGCCTTTCGGCGTTTTTCACCGGTCTTACCGGCGCGGTGTACGCCTACTGGTTCAGTTACATCGAGTCAAAAACCGTGTTCGACATTCTCTGGGTAACGAATATGTTCGTTATGATTATCGTCGGCGGCATGGGGACGGTTATGGGTCCGGTGGCGGGAGCGTTTCTTCTGCAAGCCGTTTCCCGGCTGGTCTGGTCAAAGTACATGACTCTGCATCTGGGTATTCTCGGTACGATTATCATTTTCGCGGTTATCTGCATACCCAACGGCATCCTGCGGATACGCTGGAAAGGCGTTGTCAGGGTCATTGCGGAGAAACTCCGGCGGAAGGCGGGGGATCGATGAAAGACGTCATTCTACGGGGCGCGGGCGTTACCAAGCATTTCGGCGCGCTCAAGGCGGTCACGGATATTGATTTTGAGGCGCGCCAAGGCGAAATTCTGGGGATTATCGGACCGAACGGCGCGGGAAAGACGACGTTTCTGTCCCTTATCAACGGCACTTTGCCGCTCACCCGGGGAGCGATATTCTTCAGGGATGAAAAGATTTCGGGACTCAAGCCCTATCAAATCGCCGAGCGGGGCATTTCCCGCACTTTTCAGATTGTAAAGCCTTTTCCGGGCATGACGGTTCTGGAGAACGTCGCCATAGGCGCGCTTTTCGGCAAGGAAAACATCAAAGACGCCAAAAAAGCCCGTGAAAAAACCCGCTCGATTCTGTCTCAGGTTCATTTGGAGGGCAAAGAGGAATTGGGGGTAGAGACCCTCAACATTTCGGAACGCAAACGGCTTGAATTGGCTCGCGCGCTGGCGATGAACCCGGAGGTACTGCTTCTTGACGAGGTTATGGCGGGACTCAATCTGACGGAAATTGAGTCTATTATGGAGCTTATTTCCGCGCTCAACCGCGAGGGGCGCACGATTTTAGTTATCGAACACGTATTGAAAGCTATCATGGCGTTATCTCACCGGGTGATCGTACTGCATCACGGCGAGAAAATCGCCGAAGGCGATCCTGCAACCGTTACCAGCGATGAGCGGGTGATTTCCGCCTACTTAGGGGAACGGTACGCGAAAACAAAAGGTAAAACAGAGGAACTATGCTCAAAGCTGAAGGACTGAACGGAGGCTACGGAGACGTCCAGATTCTCTGGGATGTCAGCCTTGAAATAGGGGAAGGACAGATTACCGCCTTAGTAGGGGCTAACGGCATGGGAAAGACTACGCTTATCCGTACCCTTGCAGGCGCGCTTCCGGCGTATTCGGGGCGGATCGTCTATCGGGGCGAGGATATAACAAAAACCTCCCAGCCCAAACGGGCGACGATGGGCATTATGATGGTTCCTGAAGGCAGACAGCTTTATTCCGGGCTTTCGGTAGAGGACAACCTCAAAATGGGCGCGTACGTGCGCCGGGACCGGGAAGGTATAAAAGCAGACCTTGAATGGATATACGCCATCCTCCCGCGGCTGAAAGAGCGGCGCAAACAGCTCGCCGGGACGCTTTCCGGGGGCGAAGCTCAGATGTGCGCGGTAGGCCGAGGGCTTATGGCTTCTCCTCGTATTCTCCTGCTGGACGAGCTTTCTCTGGGACTTGCGCCGGTCGCGGTGGACGGTCTTATCGCGGTTTTGAAAGATATTCAGGAAAAAAAGAACATAGCCGTCTTGCTGGTTGATCAGGATGTACAGGTTGCCCTCGGCATCGCGGAAAAAGGCTATGTCTTTGTTCATGGTCATGTGGAATTTTCCGGGAATTCACAAGAACTGCTGAATAACCCGGAAATCCAGAAAGCATATTTAGGAATTTAGGAGGAATACAATGAACACAGCGAAAAACGCGTTCGCGGCGTTGTTAGCGGGCGCGCTGATTGTTACGGGAGGCTGTTCCAAGAAAGAGCCTGCCCCGCCGGAATCCATCAAAATCGGGGTTTCTCTGGGACTCACCGGGGCGAACGCCCGTTTCGGCGAAATGATGCGGAACGGCTACGAGCTATGGAAAGACGCGGTAAACGCTCAAGGGGGGATAACCGTCGGCGGAAATAAAAAACCCGTTGAAATCGTCTATTATGACGACCAGTCTGACAACAACACCTCAGCCCAGCTCACGGAAAAACTGATCACCCAAGACCGGGTGCAGTTTCTGCTGGGACCTTACGGCTCGGGACCAACCTTCGCCACTACCGCCATCGGCGAGCGGTACAATATACTCACTATAGCCACCACCGCGAACGCGGCTAATATTTACACAAGAGGTTTCAAAAACGTTTTTGCCGTTTTGCCGCCCGGAACCACGATTTTCAATAGTTTTATTGATATGCTTGCCGAGCAAAATCCCAAGCCGACGAAGGTCGCCATCATCGCGCCGAACGACAACTTTCCGGTAAGCGTAGCCGAAGGCGCGCAGGCTTATGCAACGCAGAAAGGCTTTGAAGTGGTCTATTACGAAGTGTATCCTAAAGGCGTCAAAGATATGTCCTCGACGATTCTCAAAATCAAAAATTCCGGCGCGGAAGCGCTGATGGGTTCCGGGTATCTGGAAGAGTCGGTACTGACGGTGCGTACTCTCAAAGAGCAGAGGGCGCATCTCAATGCCATCGGCTTTACTACCGGTCCTGAACTTCAGGACTTCCGGGACAACTTAGGCGCGGACGCCGACAATATCTGCGGCGTGGCTTGGTGGATGCCTCAGATGACCTACAGCGATACGCTCTTCGGCACCACTCAAGACTACGCCAGAAAGTATACCGAAAAGTACGGTCCCGGACTGTCTTATCAGGGCGCGGCCGGGAGCCAAGGGGGATACCTCTTGCAGAAGGCTATCGAAAAAGCCGGCTCCACTGACACCGATAAGGTGCGGGAAGCTCTTGCCGGATATAACGGCATCAGTTTTTGGGGTCCCGTCAGGTTTGACGTTACCGGTCAGAATGTAGCCGGCAAAGCCGTTACCTTTCAAATTCAGAACGGTATGATTCAGACGGTTTGGCCTCAGTCTGCGGCCAGCGCGGCGGCGAACTATCCTTTGCAGTAATCTGTAATTAGAAAGGTATTAACCGTTTTTTAACCGTTTCTTCATGTTAGTTTAACAAAGCGGATATATGGTTAAAAAAGAAGGAGTTATACCTTATGAAAATTGCAGTTGTATTGCTGTTGGGAATCGGTTTGATGCCGCCGGTTTTTGCCGGAGGTTCTAAAGAAGGGAAGACCGCTGTCGCGGCGCAGTCCTATACGATTGAGGTTGCAGGCTCAACCTCAGTAACGCCCCTGATGGAACTGCTTGCCGCGGAGTACGGGAAGTCTCGCCCCTCTGTGAAGATAAACATCAACGGCACCGGCTCTTCCGACGGCATTAAGGCGGCCGCGGCGGGAACGAGCGAACTCGGTATGTCAAGCCGGGAACTGACGCCCGCGGAAAAAGGTTCAGGGCTGGACGAGCGTATCATTGCGGTAGACGGCATTGCGGTTATCGTGCATCCCGCTAATCCCGCCGCGGATTTGACGATTGATCAGATTCAGGGCGTTTATTCAGGCAGTATTACTGACTGGAGCGAACTCGCTGACGGCAAGAGCGGTAGAATCGCGGTGGTTTCCCGGGAACCCGGTTCAGGCACCAGAGGCGCGTTCGAAGAACTCATAGCCCTGAAAGACAAGCTCTTATTGGGCGCAACCGAATTCGACGGAACCGGCGCGATTAAAGCGGAAATATCCCGCAATCAGGACGCAATCGGCTATATTTCGCTGGGTTCGCTGGACGGTTCCGTTAAAGCCCTCAGTATTCAAGGAGCGCAGGCTACCGCGGACAACGTGCGGAACGGCTCGTATCCGATAGCCCGTCCGTTTATTATCGTTTCCAAAAAGACTCTAAGCGCGGAAACCAAAGCGTTTTTGGATTGGATTCTCAGCCCCGATGGACAGAAGATAGCCGGGAAAAGCTGGATTCCGGTACAGTAAGGAGCGCAAAGGTGCAGAAAGAAAGTCTTTCTGCACTGCTTGAAGAGCATGAATAGAAAAAAACTCGACGTATTTTTCAAATACCTGTTCGGAGGAGTATCGTTAGTATCGGTAGCGGCTTTGGGAACGATTCTGCTGTTTGTGGCGACTCAGGGAGCTACGCCGTTTTTTCTGCCTACCGCGCCGGACATTCGGCTTGTGACCGAGCGGATACCGGAGATAGCCGTAAACGGCAGAGTATACCGAGATCATATCGGATTTATCGCTGTTCCTAAAGATGCGAAGAGCGTATCGGCGCGGTTTGCGGGAAAAGACGGAGAGAAGGTTTTGTCTTTTGAGATTACGCCGAAGGAGACGCCTGAGTTTACCGAGTACGAGGGAGGAACGCTGTCTAATCCTGAAACATTCGTGTATACCGTAACCTATCCCGGAAGCGTTGCCGGGCTTTCGCAGAAAGTGCATATCATTATGCCGGAGCCTGCGTATAGTCTTCCTGCTTTTCTGACCGGGCTTGACTGGCGTCCGGCTTACAACAAAGTCTACGGGATTCTGCCTATGATTATCGGGACTTTACTGGTGAGTCTCGGCGCGATTATTTTAGGACTGCCGGTAGCGATTTTATGCAGTCTTTTTCTGTCAGAGTTTATGCCGGAAAAGCCCGCGGCTGTTGTGCGGAGTTGCATAGAAATCCTTGCGGGAATTCCTTCGGTAGTGTACGGTTTTTTCGGGCTTATGGTGATTGTTCCGCGGGTTAAAGAGCTGTTTCATACCCCTTCCGGGAACGGGCTGTTTTCGGCTTCTCTGGTTTTGGCGGTAATGATTCTGCCTACGGTGATTGCCATTGGAGAAACGTCTCTGCGTGCAGTGCCGCTGTCTAACCGCGAAGCGAGTCTCGCCTTGGGCGCAAGCAGGATGCAGACCGCGTGGTTTGTGGTTCTGCCTCATGCTCATTCGGGAGTCATTGCGGGAATTATTCTGGGGATTTCCCGGGCCGTCGGAGAGACGATGGCGGTAATTTTAGTCGCGGGAAATTCTTCGCAGATTCCGCGCGGCTTAGGAGACAGCGTTCGTACCCTTACGGCGACTATCGCTCTGGAAATGGGCTACGCGCAGGGCAGACACAGCGAGATGCTGTTTTCCATAGGAGTAACCCTGTTTGCGCTTATTCTCGGCTTGAACGGTTTTATCTTATGGATGCGCCGGCGGACGGAGGACTAAGGTGAAAAAAAGAAAGACTATCGACGCTGTTTTGTACGGACTTATGGCTGGGGCTTTAGGGCTTGTGGGAATCATTTTATTTTGTATTATGGGATATATTCTTACGTCGGCGTCCGGATACCTTACCTTCAGTTTTATCGCGTCCGAAAAGGACGGACTTTTTCCGATGATCATTACGACGGTATATGTTGTAGGAGTATCGCTGGCAATCGCTCTTCCGGTAGGAATTATAACCGCGGTGTTTCTCCGGGAGTATGCAGGAGATTCCCGGGCTGTCCGTCTGCTTAGACTTGCGATTGAAACCTTAGCGGGGATTCCTTCTATACTGTACGGCTTATTCGGACTGCTTCTTTTTTGCAGGTTTTTTAAACTCGGTCAATCTATTATTTCAGGGGCGTTTACGCTGAGTATTATGATACTTCCGGTTATTATTAGAACCGTGGAAGAATCGCTTAAAACCATACCGGACAGTTTTCGGGAAGCCTCGCTTTCCCTTGGCGCGACGAAACTACAAACTGTTGTTCACATTATTATTCCCGAGGCTCTGCCCGGGATTCTTACTTCCGGCATTTTAGCAATCGGCAGAGTTGTAGGCGAGTCCGCGCCGGTACTGCTCACGGTGGGCATCGCCCGAAATATTCCGAAATCCGTTTTCGATTCAGGACGTACCCTTACGATTCATTTGTATTACCTTACCAAAGAAGCGATAAACCCCGAAGATTTCGGCGCGGCTTTTGCCGCCGCGGGAGTACTCATTATACTGGTGATTATCATCAATACGGCGGCTAAAATCATCGCGCAAAGTTTCAGAAAAAAATCAGGAGGCTCATCGTGAACACAAAAACTACGCAGACAGCGCACAAGCTGGAAGTCCGGGATTTGGATTTGTTTTACTCCGGCGTTCAAGCCTTAAAAAAAATCGCTTTTACTCTTGATCGGCAGGAAGTTTCCGCGCTTATCGGACCTTCCGGGTGCGGAAAGTCTACCTTTCTGCGGGTTTGCAATCGGATGAACGATTTGATTCCTTCCTGCCGCATAACCGGAGAAGTTCTGCTGGACAGTAAAAATATCTATGGATCAATGGACGTTACGGAACTGCGGAGCAGGGTAGGAATGGTGTTTCAGAAGCCGAATCCCTTCAATATGAGTATTTTTGACAATGTGGTATACGGCAAGCGGATGCAAGGTATGAAGGATAAGCGGGAACTTTCTGAGCTTGCGGAAACGTCTTTGAAGAAAGCCGCGCTGTGGGAGGAGGTGAAGGACAGACTTAAAAAGCCTGCCCAGCGTTTATCCGGCGGACAGCAACAGCGTTTGTGCATTGCCCGCAGTATCGCTATGGAGCCTGAGATTATCCTGATGGACGAGCCGACCAGCGCGCTTGACCCGATAGCCACCGGCAGAATCGAGGAACTTATCGGCGAGCTTAAACGGGAGTACAGCATTATCATCGTAACCCACGCCATGCACCAAGCCGCGCGGGTCAGCGACCGCACAGCCTTCTTCCTGATGGGAGAACTCATCGAGTACGGCGCAACTAAGGCTCTCTTCACCAACCCCCGAGATAAACGCACCGAAGATTACATCTCAGGACGCTTCGGATAGAGAAACGCCAGAGCCGCCGTAAGGCGGGACGGCGAAAGTTTAGTAACGGGTTACGAAAACGCTGGAAGCGTCTACGAGCGTTTTGCGACAGGTTATGGAAAAACGGGAAATCTCTGCAAAAATTTGGTAACAGGTTACGAAAACGCTGGAAGCGTCTACGAGCGTTTTGCGACAGGTTACAAAAAAACGGGAAACATCTGCAAAAGTTTAGTAACGGGTTACAAAAAGATTGGAAACATCTGCAAAAGTTTAGTAACGGGTTACGAAAAAATTGGAAGCGTCTACGAGAGTTTTGCGACAGGTTATGGAAAAATTGGAAAAATTTGCAAAAGTTTGGTAGCGGGTTATGGAAAAACGGGAAACGCTGACGGAATCAGCGGCGGGGAGACCGGCTTAGGTTATGGCGGTTCCTAAAAAGGGGCGTCCTGTGGGGATTTTTTTCAGGTTTTCCAGATTGCGTCCTTCGTTCAAAAATACCGGATTGTAATTTCAGCATAATCCGGCAAGGTCGATTTGCATAGAATATAACCCGTGGTTTGGGGAGTTGGTTCCTTCAATCTTGTCTGCGGAGGGTTCTCGACAAAATCGGGAAAGGCGTTTAAGGTGAAAGATATGCTGGATTATAGTGAGTATCTTGCGGATTGGCCTGATATGCCGTATCCGAATTTTATCGCTTGGCTTGACGGGGTTGAAGCGAAGTGGGCGGATAGTACGGCGTTGTACTATCGGTCCGGGAAAGAGAAAGACTTTACGGTCTGGACCTACGCGAAGCTGGCTGGAGAGGTCAGGCGGGTAAGCCGAGGGCTTCTTGCCGCGGGGCTGGTCAAGGGCGACCGGGTCGGGCTGTGGGCTGAGAATCGTCCTGAGTGGATAACCATATGGCTTGCCGCGGCGGTTGCCGGGCTGGTGATTGTGCCGATTGATTTTCTCGTAGCGGATCAGGAATGTTTCAACATACTGGATATAACGAAAGCCAACGGTTTTTTTTATTCCCTGAAAAAGCAGGCTTTTGCGGAGGCTCTTGCGGGGCAGGGGGTTTCGCCGGCGGTTTTGTCTCCGGTCAGCGGACCCGTGTTTGAGTCTTTCGGCGGGGACGCATCGGATCAGCCTTTGCCGCCGGCGGACAGCATCGCGGAACGGGACCCGGTATCTATCGTGTTTACTTCCGGCACGACCGGCTTCGCTAAGGGCGTAGTTTTGCATCACAAGGGCATCATCGCCAATACCAATGCGGCGATTCTGTCGCTTCGCGGGGTTCCTTCGGATGTTTTCATCAACGTATTGCCGTTGCATCATACTTATCCTACGACGTGTTCGTTTTTGGCTCCGCTTTCGCTGGGGGCGTCTACGATTATCGTTGAACGCCTTGTAGGGGACGTGGTTGTCCGGGACATCAAGGATGCGGGAGGGACGTTTCTTATTGCGGTTCCCTTGCTGTATGACAAGGTGATGAACGCTATCAATCAGAAATACCAGAAACTGCCCGGAATTGTGCGGGGATTTCTCGATATTCTGCGGAACATCGCGCTTGCGGAGGCGAATAACGGCAGAATCGGCTTCGGGCGCACGGTTTTTCGGTTTATCCGCAAGCGGGCGGGGCTTGAATCGATCAGGATTATGGTCGCCGGGGGCGGTCCTCTGAATCCTAAGACTGGGGATTTTTTTGATTCCTTCGGGTTTAACATGGTTCACGGCTACGGGATGAGCGAGAATAGTCCCCTTATCAGCGTGAATACTCCTCGGCACAAGAACAACCGTTCCGTCGGACTGCCGGTTAAGTATACGGATGTCGCGATTATTGACAAGGACTCTGACGGAGTCGGCGAGATTGCGGTTAAGTCGCCCTCGATTATGCTTGGGTATTACGAGAATCCCGAAGCTACCGCGGAGATGTTCACAGAGGATGGGTATCTGAAAACCGGCGATTTAGGCTATCGGGACGAGCTGGGTTTTATTTTCATCAGCGGCCGGAAGAAAA
>JAIRPH010000001.1 GCA_031257135.1 Spirochaetaceae bacterium | reverse complement strand
AAGCCGCAAGCCGCAAGCCGCAAGCCGCAAGCCGCAAGCCGCAAGCCGCAAGCCGCAAGCCGCAAGCCGCAAGCCGCAAGCCGCAAGCCATTGTATTGGCGCGATCCGCTTTGTCAAGTATCTAACTATTGAATTTAGTGTTTTTTTAAATATTTTTTCAAAAAAATCTCAAAGATTTTCCGGCATGACAGATGCCCCGGCTTTTGCGCTGGATGGCGGGCGCGAACTTGCGTTCTGCCTTCGGCGTCAGGCACCGAGCCTGCAACTCAAGCCTTTACCCGGACTTGCATGGACGCAAGCCGGTTTAGGATATTTTTTAGCTAACCTCCTACCGGATATTTCCGGAGAGGTTGGGAAGGAGTTTCCCATGAAAAAGAAACATGGGCTTTTTTTCGGATTCGCCGCGCTGTTCCTTGCGGTGATATTCACCTTTGCCGCCTGCGACAAGGACGGCGGTAGCAACAGTAATTGTCCTAACGGCGGATGTAAGAATACCGGTGGAACTGATTCTAGTATGTGTAGCAAATCCAGTTGCGGGGAATGGAGTCGCAATGGGTGCGATTGCTAATCCATTACGCTTAACGGACTAGAGGCATTACTATGAAGAAATGGTTCATCGCGGGGATAGCCGCTCTGGTTTTGATCACTGCGATTGTTCTCGGTATTTCAGCGCAGTCGTCACACAACGATTGTTTGCCGGACGGTTCCTGCTGTACCGATAAAAACACTTGCACTTGTAAGTAAAACATCGGTTTCCACTGGCATCGGATGGCGCAGTCTTTTGACCCGCCGTCCGATGTCTGTTTTATCCGGCGGTCTGCGGGGAACGGATCATACGCGGTAATAATCTGAGAATATCTGCGGTACGGCATTTTGACATTCTGCGGTAAAGGCTTGATATTTTTCCAAAAACGCTTCTCCTTGAGTCGTAAGCCATACTTCGCCGCCGCTTCTTTCCTTCCTCGTTATATCAACACTCCTTAGACAAGCGTTTTATTTTTAAGAAAAAAAGTGTAGACAAAATAGAAAATAAGGTATATATTTTTAATATGAGAGTTAGTATAAATAGAGAACTTAATTGTTTTATATATAGAAAGATATTTTTTCTTGCATCCCCCCTGTTAGAATTTTTTTAAACGAGTTTATTTTCTTAAACAAGATTTTTTTTCTTCAAAAGAAAAATTTGTTTGTTGAGAATAACTTTTTAGAGGTAATTGGTAATATCGAGTTATCCGAAATCGATAAACCTTTGGAAGCCGTTATACAGGAAGCGAATATCGATGCGTTGCTTATATTTATGGTTTTCACCAATGATAAAGCCGCTACGTTGCAAACCTATTACCTTGATCCGAATTACAGCGGTTATTCAAACGGTAATGCTCAAATCAAAATATTTGGAGCGTTTAATAATACTTACGAGGCGGATTATCCTGTCGGCTGGGACATAGAAAAAGCCTTTCAATATTTGAAAGGATAATATATTAGGAGGTTTTTTATGAAAAAGATAAGTAGTATAGCGGTTGTAGGTTTTATATTTATGACCGTTATTTTCGGCGCTTGTTCTTCTGCCGGAACAGGAACGTCCGGTTCCAGTTCAAGCGGTTTTTCATCGGGCAAGGCTTCAACGGATAAAACTGCACAACCGGTAGCAGACTCTAACGGCAGGACAGGCTCTGCATCGAGCAACGGGAACCGCGTTAAAACGCCGCGCCCGGCGGCGGAACGGAACGATCCGGCGAAAACCGAGGAAGAGCGCATCGCTGGGGCGGTCGCTTGGGGTGACTGCGCGTATCTTTACGCGTATACTCAGCGGGCAGACGCAGAGCCGAAACTTGCCGCTCAAGCGACCGCCGCGATAAAACGCTACACAGGTATGGATTCAGGCGTCGGGAAATATCTAAACGACAAAATGGAACCCCAAGTGCGGAAAGTCCCCAAAGACCTGACGGAAAAGGTATTCGTTGAACCCGAAAAAACCCTTCCCGAAGTCGTTTCATCTCTCGTAACCGGCGTTTCAGACCAGTTTTTAAAAGCCAAAATTCTGCATGACTGGATTTGCGATAACATCGCCTACGACGCGGAGATGTATTTTTCCGGTAGAATCACTGCTCAGGATTACGAATCGGTTTTGAAAAAGAAGCTCGCGGTTTGTTCGGGATACGCCAATCTCTACAACGAGATGTGTTCGCTGGCGGGCGTCGAATCTATCGGTATAAGCGGCTATTCAAAAGGATACGGCTACAGCGGCAAAATCGGGAAAGATATCGATCACGCGTGGAACGCGGTCAAGATCGGGGGCAGATGGTATCTGGTTGACGTAACATGGGACGCGGGACCGATGGAAATAAAAACCTTTATTAAAAAATATTCCACGGGCTGGCTGTTTGTCGATCCTCGTCCGTTTTTGTATTCTCATCTGCCGGAGGAAGAGGCGTATCAGTTTTACGCGCCGGTTCTCACCGCTGAAGACTTCATGCGTGAAGCCTATATTCCGGGCAAGTTTTTCCAGTATGGACTTGCGCTGAAAACCGAAGACCCGGAATACAATAATACCGTAGACGGAGGCTTTACCTTTGATATTACGCTTCGGAACAATAATGTTTCACTATCAAGCGCGTTAAGGACGCCTCAACAGCAGAATATAGACGCCGCGTCATGGCAGAACAGAAAAGGCGGAACTGTTACCTTTGATTTTGATGTTCCTGATACGTCTGATTATAAAGGATATATTTTTGCGAAATGGCAAAACGATGAACGACCGCAAAATAGTATTGATATAGCAACTTTCGAACGCGTATGGCTTCCCGGCGCGGAAGGACTGCTTGCAGAAAAGAAGATAACCGAAAAAGAATTGGAATTTTTCAAAGATTCTTATTTCAAGGTTGAGGATAACAATCGTTATTACTTCAAAGAAGATCAGTTCGATGCGCCTCGGAACAATGCGGTAAGCAAAATTCACAAACTGCTTGAGTTGGGTACAGGTTTCCTAGAGCAAACGCTTTATTTCAACATAAAAGCCGCATCCGGCTATCAGGGATTCGGGAACAACGTCTTGAAATATCCGTTTACGTTTAGCACATATAACAGCGTTCCCAATACTCAGCTTATATCCCCGATAACCGGCACCCTCAAAGCGGGCAGTACCCAAACGTTTACCATTTCGTCAACGGATTACACTTCTTTTGCCATCATCATAGATGGACAATGGAATAATTTTGTCAAGAACGCCAAAACAGGTAATTTTGAATTGACCTTTACTGTTCCGGCAAAACTTGAAACGCTTAGAATATCCGGTGGAAAAGACGCCCGGTCTACTCACTGGAGTCTTGTACAGTATAAGGTAGTACCTTAACCTAAGAAAAAATTTTGTAGATTGCACTGATTAGCACAGATAAAAATCAGCGTCAATCTGCAAATATAGAGGAGTCAAAAAATGATATGCTTTATCTGCAAACGGTCCTGATACATTGGAAAATCAGCAGATTACCCATCATCAATAAGACCACATTTGAAGCCAACGGTCGTCTCTATTAGGTAAAGAGAATAAAAAATTTGTCCAAAGACGATGCTATAGCAAATTATCCGTATGAAGATAATGACAAAAAATATTGCATTGTCCTCATAGAAGATTAAATCCTTGCCCGCCCAAAATCGGACGGGCGTTATACTTTATTAAATGTCTTTCAGTGTAGACATAGCGATAAAAAATTCGGTATAGTAAAAGCATGAAATGCCCTATCTGCGCTTCGGACCATATTCGTCCGGTGGAAGGCGCGAAACGAGTTTTTTTCCGTTGCGCTTTTTGCGGGTTTTCTTGGGCAGACCCGCAGTCCAGACCTGATGAAGAAACAAGCCGCCGCCGGTATCGGCTTCACCGAAACGGCGAACAAAATGAAGGATATACCGCATTTTTATCCCGCGTCATCGACAGAGCCTTAGCCTATGCCGGAAAGCCGATGAACGCGGTCGATTGGGGGTCGGGACCGAATCCTCTAGGGGCTGAACTTCTGGGCCGCCGAGGTATTGAGACGCTTCCCTGGGACCCTCTCTTCGCTCATAGGCAGACGCCCTGGAAAGACGCCTTTGATCTGGTTTTGTGCATCGAAACCGCGGAACATTTTGCCGAGCCTCGCCGGGATTTCCGCAGTATTGCAGACTGCCTGAAACCCGGGGGCTGGGCTTTTGTTCATACCCATATCGCTCCGCAGAAGGATGATGACTTTCTGGGCTGGTGGTACATTCAGGATATAACTCATCTCTCATTTTATTCTGAACGGTCCCTGCGTATTTTGAGCGATATAGGGTCTCTCGCTTTTATCGCGCTGGAAGAGAATAACCTTGCCGTACTCCGGCGTCCTCTACCCGCGCTGATTGCCGGCGGGATCAATCTGGACATCGAGGGACGCCCCTACCGGGAATTGATCCTCCGAGACTCAAATCCGGGGAAGGTCTGCTTTTCCCCCGGAGGATGCGGGCGCAATATTGCGGAAAACCTCAGCAGATTAGGGCTGGGAACCGAGCTGATAAGCGTCGTAGGAGACGACGTATTCGGACAAGGCTTGAAAGAATCCGCGCAAGCCGCGGGCATCGGGATTTCAGGGGTAGCGGCGGATAAAGGAAAAGTCACCTCTACCTACCTCTCGTTGCTGGATAATTATGGAGATATGACCGCCGCGGTTTCGGGGATGGATATTTTTGACGGTTTTACCCCGGAACACGCGGAACCGGCGGTAGACCGCGCCGTAACCGCGGCATATAGCCGATGTTACGGCGCGAACCGGGACGCGCCTTTTTCCAAGCTCTTCGTAGACGGAAACCTGCTCCCGGAAACGAGCCTGTATCTTCAGCGGCGGTTTCCCGATCTTCCCTGCTGGCTTGATCCCGTATCGGTAACGAAGACCCGCCGTATAGCCGAGTACCAGCAGGGGAAACTCTTCAGCGGCTTGGAAGGGCTGAAGCTCAATCTTCTGGAGATTCAGGCTCTGCTTGGGGACATCGGGTATGATCCCCATACGCCTGAGTACCTCGAGAAACTCTGCCGAGCGATTGCCCGGGAGTTGCCCGGAACGGTCTATGTCACGCTGGGAAGCGGCGGCGTCTTACGAGTAGACCGAGCCGGAGCGGTACGGTTCAAAGGTCCGGCTATAGAGCCTCGCTCGACTACCGGCGCAGGAGACGCGTTCCTCGGGGCGAGTCTCCGCCGGCGGATTCTCGGAACGCCGGAAGCCGCGGAGGACGTCATTGCCGGGTCTGCGGCCGCGTACCTTACTCTGCAAAGTCCGCAGGCGGTTTCGGCGGATTTGACCGCGGAAGTCCTTGAATCGCTGATCCTGCAATGGAATCAGCAGGCTCAAGGACGTATTACTATAGTATAGGACAGCGTATGTATGTTGATATTTCTAAAGAAGTTGCCGAAGCCCTGCTACAAGGGCGTCCGGCGGTAGCCCTTGAATCCACGATAATCAGTCACGGGATGCCTTATCCTCGAAACGTAGAGACCGCGCTTGCCGTAGAAGAAACGATCCGGCGCAACGGCGCAGTACCGGCAACTATCGCAATTCTGAAAGGACGGCTTAAAGCGGGGCTGACCCCGGAAGAAATCGAATATTTGGGCAAACAGGGAATAAAGGCGACCAAATCCAGCCGCCGGGACATCCCCTTTATCGTTGCGGGAAAGGGGGACGGAGCCACGACCGTAGCGGCGACGATGATAATCGCCGCTCGTGCGGGCATCAAGGTGTTCGCCACCGGCGGCGTCGGCGGCGTCCACCGAGGAGCGGCGGAAACCTTCGATATTTCCGCGGATTTGCAGGAATTGGCGAAAACCGATGTAGCCGTAGTCTGCGCCGGAGTCAAGAGCATTTTGGACATAGGCTTGACTCTGGAATATCTGGAAACTATGGGCGTCCCGGTGGTCGGCTTCGGGGTTCCTAATCTGCCGGGTTTCTATACCAGAGACTCAGGCTTTCCGGTGGATTTTCGGGTTGATTCCGCGGAGGAATTGGCGGCCGCTCTTAAAGCGAAGTGGGATATGGGGCTTTCCGGGGGCGTTCTCATTGCCAATCCTATCCCTGAAGAGGATTCCTTTCCCAAAGAAGAGATAGACCGGATTATCCAAGACGCGCTTCAGGAGGCTTCGTCTCGGCGAATCAAAGGCAAAGGGATAACGCCTTTTCTGCTGGACAAAATCGTACAATTCTCCGGCGGCAGGAGTCTTGAGGCGAACATCAAGCTGGTTTTGAATAACGCCAAAGTTGCGGCGGAACTTTCCGGGGCGTATACAAGGCTGAAGGCTGGTTCTCCCTGACCGGGGCGGAATTTTTCGCCGGCATGACCGGACCGTTATTCGGCTCCGGGGCGGCGTTGGATATTTCTCACGCCGGAAAGGTCTTGATTATCAGCGATCTCCACATGGGGTGCGGGAAGCGGGACGATCTTGCGGATAACGGCGTATTTCTCATGGATATTCTGGAAGGATATTATTTGCGGAACGGGTGGACTTTGGTATTGAACGGGGATATTGAGGAACTCCTGCGGTATTCTTTGGATGCCATTCGAGAGCAGTGGTCTCGGCTGTACCGCATATTTGACCGGTTCGCCGAAAATCAGCGGCTTTATAAGATTCTGGGCAACCATGACGAGGAACTGCTGTTTGTCAAAAATTATCCTTATCCGTTGTATCATGCGGTACAAATCAGAACAAGTCTGGTTCCGATATATGTGTATCACGGTCATCAATGTTCAAAGATGTACACCAAGTATAACCGGCTGATCAACATGGGAGTCCGCTATTTTCTCAAACCCTTGGGGCTTCGCAATATTTCCAGCGTCCGCAATCCACACCGCCGGTTTGAAGTGGAAAATCAGGCTTATCATTTTTCCCGCAGTAACAACTGCATTTCTATTATCGGGCATACTCATCGCGCGCTTTTTGAGTCTCTCGGACGGTTTGACTACATCAAGTTCGAGATTGAACGGCTCTGCCGGGATTATCCGGCATCCTGCGGCGCGGACCGGGAGCGGATTGCGGCGGAGGTTCACGCCCTGCGGCTGGAGCTGGGCAAACTGAAGCGTTCCGAGCGGCGGGACGTACTCAGGCAGAGCCTGTACGGGGATGAGCTTCCGGTGCCTTGCTTGTTCAATTCCGGGAGCGTGATAAACAGAAAAGGAATTAACGCCATAGAGCTTGACAATGAGACTATCGCGCTCATTTACTGGTTTATACAAGGAAAAGGTAAAAAATTCGTCAACCGCGGAGGATATACTATCGAATCGGTCGAGCATACTCCCTACCGGCGGACCATACTCAATCAAAACCGGCTTGATTATGTAAAAGCTAAGATAGATTTGCTGGGATGCGACTGCCTGAGCCGTAACCGCCTAAGACCGGAGGAAAACCTGCAAAGCTCATCGGGATTTTTCCACTCCTCGGCGCAGGCAGTGGGGGACAATCGCGCAGACGGAACAAAAGGGACTTAGGGGACGGCAGACCCGCTGTCCGTACCGCACCAGCAGGGCGTTGATCCTCTTCCAATACTTCCGGGGCAGAACCTCGCGCAAAGCGAATTCGGTTTGTTCAGGAGTGGACGCTGAAACCCAGCCGGTACGGTTCGCTATTCGGTGTACGTGAGTATCCACGCAGATGCCGTCCATATCGAAGGCTTCGATCAGCACGAGATTTGCGGTTTTCCGTCCTACTCCGGGCAAGCCGAGGAGGGCGTCCATATCCGCCGGTATACGTCCGCCGTATTGTTCGGTTATGATTAAGGCGGTCTTTTTGAGGTTCGCCGCCTTGTTCCGGTAGAAACCCGCGGGATAGATGAGCCGGGCAACAGCCTCTTCCGGCAGTTCCAGCAATGCCGCCGGAGTCGGCGCGGTATCCAGCAAGACCTTAGATACCGCCAGAGTTACCTCGTCTTTGGTACGAAGGCTCACCATCGTAGAAGCCAGAACCGCCCAGGGGTCCCGGCGATACCGTTCCGCGACAAGCGTTACCGACGGTTCAGGCTCGTCTGCGGGTTCTAGGTTTTCCCGCCATGCTTCCAGCGTTCCGATGATAGATTCCCAATCAGGTTTTGTTGTTTCCATGATACATTGTATCGACTGAAAATAGTATTGACTGAAAAGCAAAACTCCGGTGAAAGCCATAAAAATATTTTTAAAAGCGACCTTTTCAGTGATACCTATCAAAGACGAGAAGGACTTGGACAAGACAAGTTCCGCGGGCGGCGCCGGTATCTCATCGAATACTGCAAGGCTTGGACTGAATATTCGGGACTCGATATAGCCGGACTCTGGCACAGCCGCTCCAAGAGGCTATGGGCTACCGGTTCCGAACATCGGCGTATGGGGCAGTTTCTGCCTCAAAGGAAGCATCCCCATAACCTGAGCCTCCCGTAAATATTGCGTTTTACCGGAGGCTTTACCAAAACAGCTTTGGGGCTGAAAATATTTTTTGAAAAATTTAAAAGAGATTTAAAAGAGTATAGACAAAAAATGGAGGAAGTTATATTTTAGATATAAACCGGTCTGGGACCGGAAAAATTTTTTGAAAAAGGCGAAAATTTTGCTTGA
>JAIRPH010000171.1 GCA_031257135.1 Spirochaetaceae bacterium | reverse complement strand
AATCCATTGCATGATCTTGGACAAAGATACTTCAGGTCCGGGTTTAATGAGGAAATGGATATGGTTGTCCATAACCGTAAAGTTCCATAATTTGAAGGAAAACCGCTTTTTCGCCTTAGCCACGAAGTCTAGGAAGCCTTGTTTGAACTCCGGCTCCCGTAACGCCGGATCGTCGTGGTCTATTTTCGAGGCAACATGATATGTCGCCCCTTCCAAAAGTATTCGTAATGCTCTCATACCTCTTATACGCTGTCATAAATAGTTTTGCTTCAATTTGCCATTAGTGTCAGACATATAGTGTCGTCATGGTAAATCTCATTTATTCCTCCAGACCCAGTCTGGAAGCAGTGTGTCTTTATAGTTAGATTTTATTTGATACTTAGATTTAACGTGGCGTAATTCCTATTCTTGACGTTTATTCTTATTAGGGGATATACTTTCTTAGGAGAAACAATGAAAAAAAATGGTTTGAAAAGCGTCTTGACTGCGCTTATGGCGATTTTGGCGGTCCTATCCGGCTGTACAGGTATGCAAGTTCCGGGGCAGGTTTCTTCAACTATTGATCTGACGGTTCTTGCAACTACCGACATCCATACTTATTTTATGGATTATGACTACTTTATCGATCAGCCGACTGAACGGTATGGTCTGGTCCGGCTTGGTACGGAAATCGGCCGTCAGCGAAGGGAGAATCATAACGTCCTCCTTTTCGATAACGGCGATACTATCCAAGGCAATCCTTTCGGCGACTATTTATCTAAAAATCCTCCGTCCCCTTCCAAGCCCAGCCCCATGATGGAGATTATGAATTATCTGAAGTATGACGCCGGGACATTGGGAAACCATGAATTTAACTTCGGGCTTGACTACCTCAAGAAGGTCATGGAAGGCGCTAAGTTTCCGATAGTGAACGCCAATGTTGTGCATCCGGGGACCGAAAAGCCTTACTTTACGCCCTATACGCTTCTCAAACGGACCTTTGTTGACGCTACGGGTAAGAAGCAGAACCTTAAAATAGGGGTTATCGGGCTGACGCCGCCGCGAATCATGGTCTGGGACAATCTGAATCTTTCCGGTAAAGTGGATGTACGTTCCGCATATACGGTAACTGAAAAATATGTGGAAGAATTGAAAAAAAAGAAGGCGGATATTATCATCGTGCTTTCCCATTCCGGTCTCAGCGATTCCGCGTCGCCGGATGATGACGAGAATTTTAGCTATCAGCTTACTGACATTCCGGGCATTGACGCTATAATAACCGGTCATTCTCATTTATATTTCCCCGGGAAAGGGTTTGCAGACCTCTCCGGTGCAGACGGCGACGGAAGGATAAACGGCGTGCCGGTCGTGATGTCAGGCAGTTTCGGCGATAACTTGGGGGTTATTACCCTGCAATTTGAAAAATCTGGCGGAATCTGGAAGAGAACCGGCGGGATTAGCTCTCTTGTTCCGGTATATACGGCGGCCGCCGATTCATCGCCGGCGAAGAGTATTCCGCCGGATCAGACGCTGGTTGATCTCCTCAAGCCCGCTCACGAGGCGGTTCTCGCGTATATCCGAGCGCCGGTAGGCGCGGCTTCCGGCGGCGAAGGAGCGAAGCTGACCGCGCCTCTGACGAGCTTCTTCGCGCTGGTCCATGACGATTATTCGGTTCAGCTTATCAACGAAGCCCAGCTCTTTTACGCCAAAAAGTATCTGGAGACTTCGGAGTACAAATCTCTGCCGGTTCTATCCGCGGCGGCGCCGTTTAAATACGGCGGACGCTCAGGTCCGGGATACTTTACTAATGTTCCTGCCGGACCCTTGGCGATTAAAAATATGGCGGATATCTATGTCTTTTCCAATACGCTGGTCATTCTCAAGATAACCGGAGCTGAAGTCCGGGAATGGCTTGAGCGGAGCGCGGGTCAGTTCAATCAGATTAAAGCCGACGCAAGCGGACTTCAAGAGCTTATCAATTCCGCCATGCCTACCTATAACTTTGATGTGTTTGAGGGAGTTACCTACGGAATCGACGTTTCTCAGCCTTCCCGCTACGCTCCCGCCGGCTCCGGCGCGTATAAAGCAGGGGACTTGGTGAATCCTGATGCTCATCGTATCGTGGATTTACAATACAATGGCAGTCCCATTAAGGAAGATCAGGAGTTTCTGGTGGTTTCCAACAACTACCGGGCTGGAGGGGGAGGAAGTTTCCCCGGAGCGAAGCCTGCGAATATTATCTATTCCTCTCCCGATGAAAACCGTCTGGCGATTCTGCAATACATCGAAGCCAAAAAGCGGATTGACCCAAGCGCTGACGGAAATTGGCGTTTAATCATTCCCGCCGGAGCGGGCTTGGTATTTTGGTCGTCTCCTGACGCGAAAGACAACCTCATCCCCGGAGTCGCCTTTGATTCCGTTAATGCAGAGGGTTTCGGCGTATACCGGATCGATCCGTCCCAGTTGCAATAAGCCGGAGGTATTATGGTAGAATTTATTACAAACCAGATCGATTGGCTCAACAATTTATTGTGGTCCTATATCATTATTATTCTGCTTTTGGGGCTGGGCTTGTTTTTTACGATCCGCACCAAAGCCGTACAGTTCCGGTTGTTCTTTGAAATGCTCAAGGTAATGACCGAAAGCGCCGGAAAGGGCAGGAGCAAAAAGCATATTTCGCCGTTTCAGGCGTTCTGCATCAGCGCGGCTTCGCGGGTAGGCACGGGGAATCTTGCGGGCGTCGCCATAGCGATAACCAGCGGCGGACCCGGCGCGGTATTCTGGATGTGGCTTATCGCTCTGCTGGGAGGGGCGTCGAGTTTCATCGAATCCACCTTAGCTCAGATATATAAAGTACATGATAAAGACAACTTTCGAGGCGGACCCGCGTACTACATAGAAACAGCCTTAAAACAGCGGGGGCTTGCGATTGTTTTTGTGGTTATCATATCCTTTACCTTCGGGTTCGCCTTTAACGCGGCTCAGGCGAATACCATCGCCGGAGCCTGCGAAAAAGCCTTCGGACTACAGCCTCTGCACATCGGACTTTTCCTGACCGCCATAACCGGGCTGGTTATCTTCGGCGGCATCAAGCGGATCGCGAACATTTCCTCAATGGTGGTTCCGGTTATGGCAGGATTGTACATCTTGTGCGCGCTCTATGTCATCATTTCCAATATTACCCTCGTTCCCAAAATATTTATGATGATTTTTGAGAGCGCCTTCGGGATTAAACAGTTTTTGGGCGGTACGGTAGGAGGCGCGCTTATGTTCGGCATCAAGCGGGGATTGTTCTCAAACGAAGCCGGCATGGGAAGCGCGCCCAATGCCGCCGCGACAGCCCATACGACTCATCCGGTAAAGCAGGGGCTTATTCAAACGCTCGGGGTGTTTTTCGATACTATCCTGATATGCAGCGCTACGGCATTCATTGTGCTGACCTATGTCGCCGAAGGTCATACGGAGATTACCGAAAGCGGCATCCAGCTCACTCAGACGGCGTTGCAGGCTCATATTCCGGGAGCGCACGTTTTTGTAGCGATCTGCATTTTTTTGTTCGCGTGGAGTTCGGTTATCGGGAATTACAGCTACGGAGAAATTAACCTCGCCTTCATATCGACCAAGAAAATCTATTTGTATATTTTCAGGCTGATGGTGCTGGCTTTTGTACTCTTCGGTTCTCTGGCGAGTATGAATACGGTATGGGCTCTTGCGGATTTAACGATGGGATTAATGGCGGTTATTAACATGATCGCTATAGCCGCGCTGTCAGGAACCGCGGTAAAAGCCTTAAACGATTATCAGCGGCAAAAGAAAGCCGGAAAAGACCCGATTTTCACGAAAAATATCATCCCGGAAATCAGCAAAGACCTTGCCTGTTGGGATTGATCTAACGTTTTTTAACGATATAAGGATCGTTTTATGACTATAGAAGACCGAGAAAAACGAATTCAAGGGCTGATAAGCCAGATGTCCTTAGAAGAAAAAGTGTCTCAGCTTACCTATACCAGCCCTGCGATTCCGAGGCTGGGTATTCCCGAATACAACTGGTGGAACGAATGTCTTCACGGGGTTGCCCGGGCGGGGCTGGCGACGGTATTCCCTCAAGCCATTGGGCTGGCGGCGATGTTCGATCCCGAGTTTGTTAAGGAAATTGCCGTTGCCATTTCCTACGAAGCCAGAGCCAAGTACAACGAAGCCGTTAAACAGGGCAACCGGGGACAATATTGGGGGCTGACCTTCTGGACTCCGAATATCAATATCTTCCGGGACCCTCGGTGGGGGCGGGGACAGGAAACTTACGGCGAAGACCCCTATCTGACAAGCCGCGTCGGGCTTGCCTTTATGCACGGGCTTCAAGGCGATGACCCGGAGCATCGGCTTAAACTTGGGGCTTGCGCCAAGCATTTTGCGGTTCATTCAGGACCGGAAAGTCAGCGGCATACCTTCGACGCCACGGTTTCCAAAAAAGACCTTTTTGAAACTTATCTGCCGTCATTCAAGGTCCTTGTTGAAAACGGCGTAGAATCCGTCATGGGCGCGTATAACCGGACATTAGGAGAGCCTTGTTGCGGCAGTACCTATCTCTTGAAGGAAATTCTGCGGGGAGTCTGGGGTTTCAAAGGTCACGTCGTTTCCGATTGCTGGGCGATTCGGGATTTCCATGAGCATCACAAGGTTACTGCTACGCCGGAAGAATCCGCGGCTCTGGCGTTGAACAACGGATGCGACCTGAATTGCGGATGTACCTTCCCCTATCTGACTTCTTCGCACAAGCAGGGGCTTGTTACCGAAGAAGCAATCAACGCCGCGTTGACCCGTCTGCTACGGACTCGATTCAAACTCGGTATGTTCGACGATCCTGAGAAAGACCCCTATAAATCGCTGGACCGATCAGTGATTAACTGCGAAAAACATCAGAAACTGGCATTGGAAGCCGCGCGGAAGTCTATCGTCCTCCTGAAAAACGAAGACAACCTATTGCCCCTAGACGCTAAACCGAAAAAAATCCTCTTGGTAGGTCCCGGAGCCGCAAATCCTCATACCCTTTTGGCGAATTATTACGGCATAAGCCCTCGGCTCGTCACCATTCTGGAGGGCTTGGCGGAAAAAACACGGGAAAAATTCGGAATCAATCTGGAATACCGGCAGGGCTGTCTTCAATATGAGGATAACCACCCCTCAAACATTCAGTTCGGTTCAGCGAATGAAGCGGAAGTGGTCATCGCGGCGTTCGGGCTTGACGGCGCAATGGAAGGCGAAGAAGGCGACGCCATCGCTTCAGACTCAAACGGCGACCGGGAATATATCGAGCTTCCGCCATGGCAACTTGGGTATCTCCGCGCAATCAAGGCAAGCGGTAAGCGGATAATTCTAGTCCTTACCGGCGGCAGTCCCATTGCATTCCCGGAAGATATTGCCGATGCCATTCTCTTTGCGTGGTACCCCGGCGAACAGGGCGGAACCGCGGTAGCGGACATCATCTTCGGCGATGTCATACCCTCAGGTAAACTGCCGGTCACCTTCCCGGCGTCCACCGCCCAGCTTCCTCCCTACGAGGATTACGCAATGAAGGGACGAACGTATCGCTACATGAAGGAAAAACCGCTGTATCCCTTCGGGTTTGGTCTGTCCTATACCCGGTTTCGCTTCGATTATATCGCGGCGGAAGGGAAAACGGTTTCCGCCGGAGATGCGCTGACCTTCGACGTGAAGGTGAGCAATATCGGAGAACGGGACGCTGATGCGGTTATCCAGATATACGTGTCCAGAGACGACCGATCCGAAGACGAGCCGATTACCTCGCTTCGGGATTTCCGGCGGGTTACGGTTCCCAATGGACGGTCTGTCGTAGAAGGGTTTACTATGCCGGTTTCGGTGTTCGAGACCGTCAACGCGGAGGGACAGTCGGTCTTAATTCCGGGGTCCTATACGGTTTACGCCGCGGACGCCGCGCCGGTACCGGCAGGAGTAGAACGAGGCGCGTCAAAACCGGTTAGCATGAACATAACGGTTAAATAGGAGTTAGCGGGCGGTCCGTAGCCGCCCGCTTTATGTATGAGCGATTCTGCCCCGCCTCGCGCGCCGGATTGTATCAAATGCCTCCATTTTAAGGTTACTTGGGAAGCGGCTTATCCTCGTTCTTGTCTGATTTTCGGCATTAAGAGCAGAAATCTTCCATCGGTTGAGGTTTTCCGGGCTACTGGACGGCATTGTCCCTCGTTTCAGCGTAAAGCCCTAACCCGCTGACTCGCCGCCGCGGAAGTCCGCCAGTTGCCCGCACGCGCCTGCAACGCATCGTCCTTTCCGAAACCGCTGGGTAACTTTCAGCCCCAGCTTTTCCAACGCGCCTTTAAACCGCTCGATTTCGTTTCTAAACGGCTCTCGGAGCGGTTTTCCTTCAAAAGAAACCTCTTCTACCGGATTCCAGGGGATAACATTTACTATCGCTTCAAGCCCTTGCGTAAATTGAGCGAGCGACTGAAGGTCTTTTTCACGGGTATTGACTCCGCCTAACAGCACCGTTTCAAGGGTAATGCGCTGACCCTGCCGCCGCTGATAATAGAGCAACGCGTCCTTCAACTCCGATAGGGGATTGGCTTTCGTTACCGGCATGAGCCGTTCCCGAAGTTCCGGGTCCGCCGTGGTAAGAGAAACCGCAAGCCTGACATCGGGTCCCGCATCAGCCAGTTCGCGGATGCCCTGAACAATACCGCTGGTGGATATAGTGATCCGTCGTTTGGAAAGTCCCGCGCCTTCGGGGTCCGTCAGAATTGCAAGAGCCTTGCGGAGTTCCGGGAGGTTCAAAAGCGGTTCCCCCATGCCCATAATGACGATATTGGCAATAGCTCCTCCAAAAGAGCGGAGATAGAGAAACTGCTCCACTATTTCTCCGGCCGTTAAGTTGCGGGAAAAGCCCCGGGTTCCGGTTTTGCAGAATACGCACGCCATCGGACACCCGGCCTGAGCGGACAAACAAGCGGTCCGCCGATCCGCTCCGTCAGAAAGCAGAACCGATTCGATCCGCTCCTGATCGTACAGCAGAATTTGAAGTTTTACCGTACCGTCAGGGTCATCAAGATGAGCCGAGATACTGCTGGAATACAAAGAATACTGCCGGTCCAAGGATGCCCGGAGGGAAAGAGGAATATCCGTCATAGACTGAAAAGAAGGAACCCCCCGGGATATCCACTGAAAAATCTGCCGTCCCCGATAGGGCGGTACGTCCTTCAACGCGGACTGCAAGTCCTGCAATGACAGTCCCGATAACGCCGGCTTCCTATCTCTCATTGATTGCTCTTTCTAAGCCTTCAGCCGCTCCATAAATTCCGTAATACAGGTATTCCGAATACCTTGTTTTTGGAATTCTTCGAGGACCTCCAGAGCCTTGTACTTGTCCCCTTTCCTGAAATAACAGTCCGCCAATTCGATATACAGCCGGTAGCTTTTAGGGTCCTGCTGGATAAGTCTGCGTAGCGATTCGATGGCTTCATCATACTTGCTCGTCGCTTTAGCCACTATCGCCAAACCTAACACCGCGTAGGTATCGAATTCGATGTTCAAAGCCCGGCGATAGCAGTCAACAGCCTGATTGTAATCTCCAAGGCTCCGGTAGGCGTCGCCGGCTCTGGTCAGGATGACCTTGTTTCGGGGGTCTTGTTCAAGAATCCGGTTCCAGTATTCTAAAGACCGATTCTGCTGATTCATGCCGCGGTAGCAATCGGCTAAACCGAAGAGGGCATAAAAGTTGTAAGGGTCCCGTTGCAAAGCTCTCTCGAAATAGGGGATGCCGTTTTCAAAGGTTTTCAGCTTTCGGTGGCAGTTTCCGATAGAGGTAAGGACCCGGATATCTACGTTATCCTTATTGGTTTCAAGCATTTTCTCCCAATAGAACAGCGCGTCCCGATACTCTTTGAAATCGTAGTGCAGATGCCCCAGCCCGATGATGGCATAAGGATTCCAGTCTTCCATCTCCAACACTTTGAGATAGACCGCCTTAGAACGCTTGAAATCCCGGACTTTTCGGTAGGCGTCAGCCACGCGGGTAAGGACCGTGATGTTTTTGTCGTCGTGCTGAAGGTACTGTTCCCATATTTCTATGGCTTTATGATATTGGTTGAGGGCTTTGTAGCAGTCAGCCAAACCGAAAAGGGCGTAATTATTCCCCGGATGATGGGTTAGACACCGCTGATAGTAGTTCACGGCGTCCTTGAAGTTACCGCGTTTTCGGGCGGCGTCTCCCATACCTACCAGGGCGTAATTATTGTTATCATCCACAGAAAGAATTCTATTAAAACATTCTACGGCGTCAGATATTCTATCTTCTTTCAAGAATTGATACCCTTTTTTGGATAGCTCGGATATTTCCGTTACTTCTTGATCTTCGCTTCCTGCAAAGTCGAAGGAACCAGGGTTTACGTCAAACTCCTGATTGTCTTTGGTATTCGGCGGACTGTCGTTGCCGGCTTCTACCTGTTCTAATAGATCACTCATTGGAAGGGTCCCCTTCTTCATGTATTAATTTTTGTATTACCGCAGATACCTGCATCAGCATAGCTTCAAATTTATTCGGGTCCGGCGCAATACGGTACATGGTCAGCGCGTCCATATACCGGTTCTGAGCTTTATAGGCGTCTCCGATTCGCGAAAGCCCGTCAGAATAACCAGTGGTTAAAAAGACCCGTTTCGCGCCCTCAATATCCCCCGAATTAAACAGTATATTTCCCTTGCGGTTAAGCGCCGCTTTTTGGGATCCGTTGACAAGAGGCTTTTTGGTGGTTTTTATAAACGTATTTTGATCTTCAAATCGCTCAAAAATTTTTTTATAATCCATAATATATATTACCCGATATTTTTAAATATCGGTATATTTTTATTATCTTATATCTTTAACAAGATTTCAATAGCTATATTGAAAAAATTCTACAAAATAACGGAAGGCGCGGATTCAAAAAAATCGACTACGGACCGACCGTATTCTTTTGACCGTTTCAGCGTTAGCGGTTCCATAGATTGAGCCGGAGGGTCTTCCCGAGGGCGGTGTATAATGAGCAGAGAACCTTCCCGCATCAGCGGGGAAGCCCCGATTTCCCGGACCAGCTCCCACCGGTATCCATAGGGAAAAGGGGGATCGCAAAAGATAATATCGAAGCTCTCTTTTCCCCGTTTGACATACAATTCCGCGGACATAAACCGGCACCGAATACGGACCGCCGCGATAGCTACATTTTGCAGGAGGGTTTTCCGTTTAAGCGGGTCCTGCTCTACCGCTTCTACCGGAGCCGCCCCGCGGGAGGCCGCCTCCAGAGCGATGATGCCGGACCCTGAAAACATATCCAGAAAGGATCGTCCCGTCAAATCCCCCAAAACAGCGAATACCGATTCCCTCATTCGGTCCATTGCGGGGCGGATAATCCCTTCCGGGACCGATACCCGCCGCCCCCGCAAGGACCCGCCGGAAATTCTCATAGCCGCTCCGTTTAATACTCTTTGAGAAGCTCATTGAGTTCCGCGGAACTTACTAAGGGTTCCATAATCGCTCCATCGGACTGTTTTCGAGAATCGTCAATGGTTTTTTTTCTGGTTAGGCTATGGGTTCGCAAGAAGATAATTTTTTCCCTGAGCGCAGGAAACCGGACCGCCGATATTGTTCCTGAGCCGTTCAAGAAAAGGCTCAACACGCCCGCGAATTCCTCTTCTATCATCGAGAGATTATCAAACAACTCGTTCCGTTCTATAAGATGAATATTTTCAATGAGATCGTCTAATAACATTCCCAGGGCGTCGTCGATAAAATCAATGTCGTCCATGGTTTTTTTAAGGAACAATTCCGGGTCCGCTTCAAGAAGCAGTAAATCCTGAATCATCCGTACCCTGACATTGAGAATGAATATATTATCTTCAAAGTTGATATGTTTATTCATACGTACCAATAGAAGTATCGGCACATTTTCGGAAAAAATTCATCTTTATTTAACCTTTTTTTTAATTTTTTTAAATTTTTCATTTAGGTTTTACCCTGAAAACCGCATGATGATCCTCTTGGGTCTGCATGATAACCACCAGCGTCGGGGCGTCAAAAGGAATAGAAATGCCGTACTCTTCTTGAGACTTCGCCGTAAAGAAAAGCCGATGAGCCGCTATAGGCAAAGACTCCAGAGCCGGGGCGTCTTTCGCAGTAGATACCGCCGGAGAAATAACCACATCCACCGCGCCGGTATACGCCCGATCCTGAGCTTGAGCCTTAAAGGTCTTTTTGATAGTCAGATAAGCCGCGCCGTCAATCCGCTCCGCCGAGGCGGACACCGTGTTGCCTCCCAAAGTAACGCCATTCCCGTCCCGTTTCCTAGCGGTAACAAAAGAAGCCACCAGACTCACAACGATAATCGTAATGAACAGCATCATGTGAGACCTCGTGGAGGTCAGCGAGCCTAAGACCGAACGGCGTTTTCGAGGTCCCGGTTCATTAAAGGCTCGCACTGCCGGCGAAGCCTTAGCAAGACGATGTTCCCGGGAATAGTGAAACACCAACTCCCGGTCAAGAGAAGCCTCATCCAAGTCCGCTTTGGTTAGTTTGGTCCGAAATTCGGAATCCGGTTTAGTATCATCCATATCCAAACTGTAACATACTATTGAAAATCTGTCCACTCTCGGGTTTTTATCTAAAAAAGCATCCGCCGCCGCGCTGAAAAAGATAAAGCCGAAAGCGGATTACAGACGCCTCAGCCGATACACGTCCTCTACGCCGTCCGCCAAAACGCCCCCCATGCCGAGCTTCAAGGGCAGAGCGATGTCTATATCGTAGCGGTCTCCTACGGCGACGCAGGTTTCCGGGGACGCGCCTCATAATGTCGTAGCTTTAAAGAAATGCGCTTCGTGCGGCTTGGATTCCAGACACGTATCCAGCCCGACTACGGCGGAAAAGCAGTCTTCCACCCCCAAGACAGCCAACGTTTTCCTCGCTATCAAAACCGGATTATTAGTGACTACCGCCAGCTTCGCCTGCAAGCCCGTCAGCGTTTCCCGAAGTTTCGGGTCAGCGGTAAGATACCGTCCCGGCTCGTAGAGTTCTTCCCGCCAGCGGATGCTTTGTTCTATAGAAATCCCAAAGGCTTTGAAGACATTGCCGAGGCTTATCTGCTGACCATCGTGATTTCGGGTCCAATCTTCCCGATAAGCGGCGATTTTTTGGTTCATCGCCTCAAAGCCCATGCCCCGAAGCAGAGCCAGCCGCTGGATGAGCGCGTCAATCTGAAACCGCAGATACTCAGGGTTCGTATAAAGGGTCCCATCCATATCGAAAATATAGGCGGCTATACGATCCGGTATTTTAAAAATCTTCATTTTTGCTTACGCTCCGAAAACTTTATCCAGCAGGTCTCTGCGCTCGCAATAGGCGCGATAGGCTTCAGTATACCGAAGCCGTCTTTGAGGGTCCGGGCTATACCGGCTTTTTATACGGATCATTCGGTCTGCGGCTTCGGCAAAACCGGAAGCCTCGCCCAAAGCTATGGCGGCTAAGGCGGCGTCTCCTGCAAGCTCGCCGTCGCTTATCTCAGGAATCAGCAAAGTACAGCCGGTAATATCCGCTTTGAGCCTGTTCCAGAGGGCGTTTTTTCCCTGTCCGCCGGAAACCCGCATTTCCGTAACCGAAAAGCCTTGCCCTGCGAAGGCGTCGAGTACGCTTCGCGCCTGAAATCCCAGCGTCTCCAGCGCTCCCCGGCCTAAAGAAACGCGGTTCATGATCCCTCGTCCGAAAAAACCAAAGCGCGGGAAAAAATCAGCTTTGTCCGGCGGCAGGGTCCCGTCAGGAGCGATTAGTTCCGACAAGGTTTCCTCGTAACTCCGCTGTTCCTGTCCGGTAAGGGTCCGATACTGCTCGAAAAGGCGTCCCGAATCGGCTATGACTCCGCCGATGTTCCAGAGACCCGCTTCCACATGAGGCAATGCCCGGAGTTCTCTGCTTCTGATATATCCGGAGGTACAGAGGTTGATTCCTTCGGAGGTTCCCGCCCGGTCGCATACTCTGCCGGGTTTAATTGCGCCTACTCCGAGCAAAGCCATGATAAAATCCGGTCCCCCCGCGATAATAGGAATCCCCGGGGGGAGACCATAGCGGTCCGCGGCTTCCGGAGAAACCCTGCCGATAACGCTTCCGAGGTTTACAAAAGGAGGAAATTTTTCCATCGCAAGCCCTGCCTCGGAACACTGTTCGGCATCCCAGTAATACGGGACATACGCCGCCGCCGGCAGAGTCGTAACCGCTTCGGCTCCAAGCCTAAAGGAAAGCCATTCTTGAGCGGAAAAGAGCAGTCGGGTTTTTTCATATTCTTCAGGTCTGCGCCGAAGAAACCACTCCGCATGGGGAAGAAAGAAGGACTTCGGCTTCGGCAGAGCCGCACGAGCCGCGAGCCGCTCCGCGGGACCGGTTTCGTCGGACTCAGGCGGGATAACCGCATCGTACCAATGCAGGGGAGGGAGGGCTTCGTCTTCGGGCGTAACTGGAACTAAGGTGGGACCATTCCCGGAAATACAGACCCCTTCAGGCTTTACGCCGGTTTTGAGGAGCCGCCCCGCGGCTCTGGACAAAGCGAGTTCCCAGTCGGCGGCGCGGATTGCGCCTTGAGCGAAGCGGTCCGGCGGATATACTTCTCTGGAGAACCCTCGATCTCGTCCGTCCGAATCGATAAGCGCGGCTTTTAGGGAAGAAGTGCCGATATCCGCGCAGAAGAAAACCGGAGTCATATTACTCCGG
Organism: Spirochaetaceae bacterium; assembly: GCA_031257135.1. Taxonomy (GTDB): domain Bacteria; phylum Spirochaetota; class Spirochaetia; order Treponematales; family Breznakiellaceae; genus JAITHW01. The sequence continues at coordinate 9,172 of JAIRPH010000171.1, read as the reverse complement.
CTTTTCCGAAAAGAGCTTGACAATAATATCCCGATTATCTAAAAGCGAACTCAATGAAAGCCCTTGGTGGAGACGGGAGATGGTTTGAGCAAACAGCTTGGTGATATTTACGTTGATATACCATTCCCGATGGATCACCTCGTCATGGAACACCGCGTTGGTTCCGATAATCCGGTAAAACAGTCCTTCGTTATAGGCTTCGTCGAAGTAGGAAATCGCGTTTCCCGAAAACAGCGGAAGACTAATGGCGGCTAAGACCTTGCCCGCGCCTTGTTCCTTCAAAAATTTCATGGCTTTCAGGAGGGTTCCGCCGGTTCCCAGCATATCGTCAGCCATAAGCACGGACTTTCCTTTCACGTTGCCCAGCAGTTTCAGCTCGCCGATATTATTGTCCAGAGCGTCTTTAGACACTCGGGAATAATCCCGCTCTTTGTAGAGCAGAGCCAGAGGCTTTTTGAGAGCCGTTGCGTAAAATTTATTGCGGTCCACCGCGCCGGTATCCGGGGAAACCACCACGAAATCGTCGTTAAGCAGTCCCGGAAGGTCGGACAAGGCTCGGATAATCTGATAACTGGCGTGCAGATTCTCAACCCGCATATAATTAAAAGCGGTCCCTATCTCTCTGGAGTGAATGTCTAAGGTGATGATGCGGTTTACGCCCAAAGATTCGAGAATCTTCCCGACTCTGCTGGCGGTAAGCCCTTCTCTGCCTTTCTTTTTATGCTGTCGGGCGTACGGATAGACCGGGACCACCAGCGTTACCCGTTCCGCTCCGGCTTGTTTTGCCGCGTCCACGGTAACGAAGATGGTCATCAGGTGATCGTTTACGGAAAGAATTTTTTGCAGTTCCCCGTCGTTAAAGCACACCGGATAATGGTTTTCCACATCCTGAACGATATAAATATCCTTTCCTCTGATGGATTCGAGGATTTCCGCCTTAATCTCGCCGTTGGAGAAGAAAGAAAACCGGGCGGGAACCTTAAACCGGGGACACCGAAAGCTGTCGGTCTTACCAGCTATACGATGAGCCGGAGCGGAGGCGTCACAAACAAAGTTGATCTGTTGAGCCACAACGGTTGGGTCCATAGCGTACTGTTTCGCCAATTCTCCAACCATATAATCGAAGTTGTGGCGGTACAACTTTTTCAGATGGGCAATTACCTCATCCGCAAAAACTTCACCGCCCGGACAGGCTAATACGGCAAGATTCGCCGGACTGGAATATTTCATGGGTTACGATGATATAGCATAGTATCTCAAAAGATTCAAGCCTTCTTGACGCGGTTCCGCCGACGTGCGTTTTTAGAAGAAATTTTGACTGCAAGGCTTGATCTATAATCTAGTCTAATACAGGTGTTTGCGAGAAAGGTAAAAGCCTCCGCGTCGGACTTTCGGGCGGGCGAGGCAAGGGGGCGCAGGTTTTTCGGTAATTCATTGTCTCAAAAAGCCCGGCCGTTTCGTTTTGAAGGGAACGGTCGAGGCAAAAAGCTCCGATTGTTTTATGTGAAACAGAACGAGTTCGGTTCAAAGCCCCAACAGTTCGGTTCTGAACAGAACTGCTTGTTACCCAGACCGAGATTTTACCGCTTTTGACCTATGGGAACAAGAGGTTTGTTGTGGGGTCTCCTGCGCTGGGACATGACTGCTTTCGACGACGGTCAGATCTCTCGTAAACGGCTCTTATATTGAAAATAAATTTTCCTGATTTAGGTTCTAAAATCCTTGACATTTCAGTTAGTTTAAAATAACATATTATTTGTTAGTCTAAAGTAACTGAAACTTGTAAGGAGTCCGATATGTGTGCAGTATTGGTCGGCGGTATGGACCGCCTCCATAGAGAATATATTGAAACCGCAAAAGCCCTGGGAGTGGCTTTAAAGGTCTTTAACGGACAGGAACGGAGCATCGAAAAACAGCTCGGCGGGGCGGATATGCTGATCCTGTGTACCGGTAAAGTTTCTCACAGCGCGAGACGAGAGGTTATCAAACACGCGGGCGCGAAAAACATTCCGGTCCGTATGATTCACTCCGCGGGCGTTTCCGCTTTGCGCTGTTGCATCGAGGAGTGTCCCCTGGGCAACGCCTGTTCCGGTTGTCCCTCGCGGCGGTCCATGATGAAGCGGAACGAGCGGACCCCTTGACGCGCTGAAGCCTCGCCCGGTACACTGCCGGGATGACTATTTGGTTTGCTACGGGAAACGCCCACAAAAAAAAAGAACTTGCGGCTATTTTGTCCGGTCATACTATTAAAATACCGCCGGATGGGGGCATCGCTGATTTCGATCCGGCGGAAAACGGAACGACCTTCCTTGAAAACGCCCTTATTAAAGCGCAAGCCTTGTACCGGTTAGTAAAACAGCCGGTCATTGCCGATGATTCAGGACTCTGCGTAGACGCTTTGGAGGGACGTCCGGGGATTTATTCCGCCCGTTACGGCAGTGAAGAAGGCGTTAGCCTCACAAGCCCGGAACGAAATGCCCTGCTTCTCAGAGAATTAGGAGACCATCCCCGGCGAACCGCCCGGTTTATCTGCGCTATGGTCTTTTTGGCGCGGGAAGATCGTTTCTACGCGGTTCAAGAAACGCTGGAAGGGGAGATTATCCGGGAAGAGCGGGGGCGAGGCGGTTTCGGCTATGATCCCATCCTGTATCTTCCTGATATGGGATGTACGGTAGCGGAACTGTCAGAGGAGACGAAAAACCGCATCAGCCACCGCGGAAAGGCGGGAAAGGTTATCGATCTCGCGCTGAAAGCGTTTTTTTAGCGGTTTCTTTGCATTATGGTGGTAAAAACAACCGACGCCGCTCATTTCCTGCTATACTTTATCAGTATGGTACGAAAGATTAAAATCAACCCTGAAAAATGCGACGCCTGCGGTTTGTGCGCGGCCGCCTGCCATGAGGGAGCTATTGCGATCAAAAACGGCAAAGCGACGCTGAATCAGGAGAACCTCTGCGACGGTTTGGGGCATTGTTTGCCGGCTTGTCCTGCCGGGGCGATCTCTTTTGAAGAAATCCCGGCGCGGACTGAAGCGCAGTGGCCGCTTCAAATCAAGCTGGTTCCGCTTAATGCGCCTTATTTCGAGCGCGCCGACCTGCTGATCTCCGCGGACTGCGCCGCGTACGCCTGTCGGACGTTCCATGAGGACTTTATGCGGAATAGGATTACCCTTATCGGCTGTCCTAAACTGGACAATACGGATTACAGCGAAAAACTCGCCCGGATTATAGCCGGAAATTCCGTTTCTTCGCTCATTGCCGTACGAATGGAGGTTCCCTGTTGCGGCGGCATCGAGCGGTTTCTTGCGGAAGCCCTCAAAAAATCCGGTAAAACTCTGCCGATGCAGGTTATAACTCTGTCTATTGACGGCGCCGCGTGTGAAAGGAGGTAAACTATGGCGTATCGTTGTCCCGGAGCGGAACATATCAGCGGAACTCCCACATGGGAGGTTAAAATTTGCCCGCAATGCGGCGGTGAAATCGAGATTTTTTCGGTAGATATGCAGGTTGCCTGCGATACCTGCGGATTTATCGCCTATAACGATCTCCAAAACTGCATCCGGTGGTGCAAATACGCGCGGGAATGTGTGGGCGATGAGCGGTACGAGCGGCTGATGGGTACTGGCAATCCCTAAAAGCGCATGGTATAGTCAGGCTATGAAACAACAAGTAATCAACTGGGCTTTGGTAGGAACCGGGGGCATTGTCAACGCCTTTATTACCGGGCTTCGGGCCGCGGAAGACGCTCATGCGAGGGCTATCGTTTCCCGTTCAAAGGAGACCGCTGAAGTGTTTGCCCGGCAGTACGGAATTGACAAGGTATACACGGACTATGACGCTATGCTTCAGGACTCGTCGATTCATGCGGTGTATCTTGGGATTCCGCATACTTTTCATAAGGCTTATACCATCCGGGCGTTGAAGGCGAAAAAGGCGGTACTCTGCGAAAAACCCGCGGCGGTCAACGCGGGAGAATTATCGGAAATGATCGAAACCGCCCGGTCTGCGGGGGTCTTTTTCATGGAGGCTATGTGGACTCGGTTTGTTCCGCCGGTCTGCAAGGCGCGGGAATGGCTTCGGTATGGGCTTATCGGGGAGGCGAGGCGGGTCGAGGCGGACTTCTGCTTTTCCGCGCCGATGAATCCTCAAAGTCGGCTGTTTAATCTTCACCTCGGCGGGGGCGCGCTGTTGGATGCCGGGGTATATCCGATTTCTCTCGCGTCGATGGTATTCGGCGGGAAGAAACCGGAAAAAATAGTCTCTCTGCTCTCGCTGGGGCAGACCGGCGTGGATGAAGAGGCATCCGCGCTCCTTTCTTACGGACCGAGCCGGACGGCTTCGATATGCGCCGCGCTCAGTACGGCCGCGGTAAACGACGCGTGGATTTACGGGAAAGCCGGACGGATTCATCTGCCGGATTTTGTTTTTTCCCACAGCGCGGACCTCACGGTTTACGGCAAGTACACTTATCATTACGAGCCTGAATTCGTCTCTAACGGCTATAACTACGAGGCCGCCGCGGCGATGAACTGCATCAGAGAAGGCAAAACCGAGAGCGAAATCATGCCTTGGGCGGAATCGCTTGCTATAGCGGAGACTATGGACGAGATTCGTTCTCAGTGGAATTTCCGGTATCCCGGAGAAGCCTGATGATTCGTCCTGTGAGCCTCAGCGACGCCGCGGCAATCCGCGGTATTTACAACTATTATATTGAGCGTACCGCCGTTACTTTTGAAGAAATTCCGGTTTCTCTTGATGAAATGGAACGCCGGATCAGGCGTATCAGCGCGTCTTATCCGTGGCTGGTATGGGAAGAAGCCGGAGATGTTCTGGGCTATGCGTATATCCATGCCTGGAAAGACCGGAGCGCGTACCGTTTTTCCGGGGAAGACTCGATTTATGTGAAACAAGGCTATGAACGGAGGGGCATCGGGCGGAGCCTTATGACCGCCTTGCTGGAGGAAGCGGAGAAAACCGAGATGCACGCGCTGATAGCGATCCTCTGCACGCCGAATGAAGCAAGCGCAACGCTTCATGAGGAATTCGGGTTCAAAAAATGCGCCCATTTCTCGGAGGTAGGTTTTAAATTTAATCGGTGGCTTGATGTAGGATATTGGGAACGTCTCATGATTCGTTAAAGCGTCATTCACGTCCGCGCCGTATAAGGAGTATGAAAGACTATACCTACATCGACTCATACGAAGTCCGGGACGGCGGTTCTTCACATCAGAGCCGGAGAAACCGGTCCGCGTCTTCTCATAGGAAACCGCCCAGAGAGAAGCTGATGTACGCAGGACATGAGGCGTTATCGGATCAGGAGTTGCTTGCGGTTCTGCTTAACCGCGCCGGCAGACCGGCGAAGGAATTGCTGGAACGGTTAAACCGTGAAAAAGAGATTCCTACGGTGCAAGAGCTTTCTCTTGCGACGGGCATCGGAGCGTCCGCGGCGTGTTCTGTTATTGCCATGCTGGAATTCGGCAGACGCCGATGGGGTCCGGCGGGGACGAAGGTCGATCATCCTCGGGACGTTTATCGTCTTATCAGCCACTACGCCGACCGCCGGCAGGAACGGTTTATCTGCCTTTCTCTGAACGGCGCGCACGAAACGCTGGGGGTCAGGCTTATTACTCTGGGGCTGGTCAACCGAACCATCGTCCATCCTCGGGAGGTCTTTGCGGACCCCATTGCTGACAGAGCCGCGGCGGTAATTGTAGCTCATAATCATCCTTCAGGAGAGCTTACTCCTTCTCCTGAAGATGATGAAATTACCCGGCGTCTTATGATTGCGGCGGAAATCTTAGGACTGCATTTCATGGATCACCTGATCTTTTCGGAAACCGCCTTTTTCAGCTACCGCCAAAGCAAAAAGTTATAAGGCTACCGAGTGCGGAATTCTTCCCGGTCAGCGAGGGTAATGTCCAGTTTGACCGTATTTCCTCCCCGGAGAATCTCGACGGAAATCTTTTCTCCGGGTTTATTGTCTTCCAGAGCGGAGTAAAGGTCTGCCAGCGTTGCGGTTTTCATGCCGTCTACGGAGGTGATGATGTCTCCTCCCAGATAGATCACGCTGGAATTATACCGCACAGGCTCCGTACCCTGCCGTATGCCCGCCCGCTCCGCAAAGCCGTTCTGTTTGGTTCGGGACACGAGGAGTCCGGCTGACACGGGCAGTTTTGCGTAGCGCACTAGATTCGGGAACAACTGCACCACGTCCGCGTCGATCCAGCCGCGCCGGACTTTTCCGTATTGGATGAGTTCCGCTACGACCCGCTTTGCCGTATTCACTGGTATCGCAAAGCCTATGCCTACCGAACCGCCCGAGGGAGAGTATATCATCGTGTTGACGCCGATCATCCTGCCGCGCGTGTCCAGCAGAGGTCCGCCGGAATTACCCGGATTGATAGAGGCGTCGGTCTGGATCATGTCTCTGATGATGTTCTGCCGAGAGGTCTGGATAGGTCTTCCTAAGCCCGAAATAATCCCCATCGTCAAGGTGCGTTCCAAAGCGAAGGGATTCCCGATAGCCAATACTTTCTGTCCTACTTTGAGATTCCCCGAATCCCCGAAAGGCACGGTCCGCAGTTCTTTTCCCTTAGGCGGCGCGAATTGCAGTACCGCAATATCGTTTTCCGGGTCTGTCCCCACGAGAGTTCCCTCAAACTGACTGCCGTCGCCTAAATTGACGAACACTTTGTAGGCGTTCTCTATAACGTGATTGTTGGTCAGCACATACCCCCGAGTGTCAATAATCGACCCCGATCCTGACCCTCCTTCTTGGGGAACCGGTTCCAGAAACCAGTTGATCGCCATCGTTTCAGTGGTAATATTAACCACCGCCATATTGAGCTGATCGTATACGCTGATGTTTTCCCGTTCGCCCTCAGTATAGCCCTGCAAGTTATCGGCGTTAATCTGCAAGGGATTGGACGGCGGCGATTCCGCAATTTCAAAAAAATCGGATGCCTCCGGGTCAGTATGCAAAACCTTACGCGCCAATCCAAAACCTGCCATCAGCGCAATCATCCCGAGACCGCTCAAAAAGCAAAAAAAGATCACTTGCCCCCGGCTGTATAATTTCATAGCATCTCCTGCTTTCTTAATTTTTATAAAGTATAACAAAAAATGAATAAAAATAAAAGGTCTTGCCATAGCTCAAACTCGGAAACGATAGAGCCTGTTGCAAAACCCCTGAAGGTATAGAAAAAAGCGGGGCGTACCTGATACCCTTGTAAAACCAAAGAACAAGGTGGAAGTCCCGCGTATGAAAAGTGTAGTAGAGGTTGTCGGTGGATCACAAGCCCTCCTGGACATACATTTGAAATACAAAAATGTTTTGAAGAGCATCTGACGGACGAATATAAGGCATTTCTTCAGATTCTTCGGGTTTTGGAGACGTATCTGACGGCGATCATCCGCCCGTATGCCGTACGGGACGGCGTCAGTACCCGTATATGGCCCCTACATTCGGGGAGAAACCGCGAGTCGCAATAAAGGTCTCTAGTGCATAAAATAGGCGTACTATTTTATGCTTTTCGCAAGAAAAGTCGCTTTTGTCGTCGTTTACAGCGGTTCTTGGCATAATTATCATCATAAAATATTAAAAAAATCGTAATAGTGTATTAGAGTTGTACCGAAACTCTGCTAAAGAGGTAATTCATAGTTAATAATACCGCTTTGAGGGCGGACTTTTATTCTTATTTTGGGAATAGTAATTTATAATCATCCTTATTTTTATTACAAGGGGCGTCTAAATTTTTAAGCGGATAATCCTTTTTTGATAATACAACCTCTTTTGGAACTAATTTTTTATTAATGAGCGTTATTTCCAAGACTTCCGGTATATTTGTGTTATATATCAATTTTCCGTAATTATTGCCGTGAACATGAGCGACATAAAATTTCTCGGATAATGTATCCAATAACGCCTCAAACTTCATATCCGCTATTGCTAAAATATGAAATTCGATTACCAGCCCATTTATTTTATCTATGAAAGGGAGGCATTGCGGCAGACACAGATACTCGCCGCCTTCAATATCCATTTTTAGAAATATGGACAAATCTTCAATATTTCCAAGCCCGTTAAAAATTGAGGCGAAAGAAATATTGATGTCGTCATCATATTCAGCAATAAATTTGGGAACAAAATAATGCCCTTTTTTCTCATCAAAAAAGTTCATAAAACTTTTGTGCAGAGATTTTTGATTGCGAATATATCTGATATGCTGTAAAACTCTTGAACGTTTTAACCGCAATACATTAAATACTATACCGGCATAATTCATTTTAAAATTAGGGTTAAAAAAATCCAATTTTGTAGTAGAATAATCATAAGAATATACCTTTACTTTTTTGTTTTTTGAAAAATCTTCCTCGAACGTCCAATCATTATTGACCCCAAAAGATAACAGTATATCTGTTTTTTCTATTTGGCGTTTCGAAAGGATATATCCGCCGTCATTTGTGTTACCTACGCGGATCAAATCATCCAAGTCTACGGGATGGCATTTATTAAAATCAAACATCAGAATCCCCGAAACATTTGTTTGCGGCGGCATGGACGCCGCCGTTGCCCTTTTTCCTAATATACTCCAAAGAGCGTCATATTTACTCATTCCATTCTCCTTTCACTTTATTTTGTACCTTCCATTAAACTATAAAAATATTTTGCTTCTCTATTTTTATATAACTGAAACCATGATGCTAAGAACCTGTTTAAAAATAGAATAAACGAATACAATTATATAATAAAATATTGACTATCAGTTGGTTTGTATGAACATTCTTCGTATCTTTATGAGTACCAACAAATAAAGAAGAAAATGAATACAACGTATCGAACCAACAGGAGCGATAGTCAATGGAGTGCAATATTAGTGCTTTTAAAGGACAAACGCAAGCACAGTTTGCGAGAAATATTTGATGCGATTTTTTATATGCTTAAGACAGGGAGCCAATGGCGTATGCTTCCCCATGATTTTCCGAAATGGCAATTGGTCTATTACTATTTCAATAAAAGGAAGTTAGACGGAACAATAGAAGAAATCCATGAATTACTGCGCGATAAAATGCGCAAGGATGCCGGTCGGGAACCTTCCCCCAGTCTTGGGTTGATAGATTCGCAATCCGTCAAAACAACCCGTAGCGGCGGTTTGTGCAGAGGGATTGACGGT
>JAIRPH010000168.1 GCA_031257135.1 Spirochaetaceae bacterium | reverse complement strand
AAATGGTGTTTTCTCATACCTATACCTACCAGGGGGACAATTCTCTAGGCGGAATGATGGATGTGAGGGTTTACAAAACAGACGATAACAACGCGGGCGAGTTCACCTATTTTCTACTTTGCCCGGATACGCCTGATACGACCTATCACATTGAGTTCAGATACGGCAGCAATTTGGACGCGCTGTTGAAATTGATGGAAGGCAGTTACGCATATTGGCTTGCCGCTGGAATTCCGATTAACAGTAGAGAAGATTTTGTGAAGTCGGGCATTGCCCTGTTTGTCGAGGAAAACTTGGGTCAGGAAGAATAATCTTTTCAAGCCGCACGGGAGGTAACGCAGGGGTGCTTGATACCATCTAAACCTTTATCCATAATCGGCGGGGTCAGTTGCTACGGTATAAATGCCGCCGCAACTGACCCCGCCGTATTTTTGGTTACGCTATAACAGATTACAATCGTGGTAACGCTGGGCAATATGACCGGCGGTATTTTGTGCGTCGCTCTGCCTTATCATCTGGGGGCGCGGGTAAAAGCGTAGAAAGGCTACACGTCTTTTGGTCGCTTGTCCTGCACCCGTTTGGCTTTGCCTTCGGATACCGGCAGACTTCCGCTTTCGTGCAGTTCGACCCGCGGGTTAATCGTGATCATGCCTTGCAGAGTCTTGCGGATACGCTCTTTCAATGCGTTTAAAGGACGAGTATCGTCCATGAAAATACTCTGATTAACCTCGGCTTTCACCGTAAGCCGATCCATCGCGCCGTCTTTCTCGACCACGATAAGGTAATTGTTGCCCACTTCTTTCATGGACATAATCACTTCTTCGATCTGGCTTGGGAAGAGATTCACGCCGTTGATGATGAGCATATCGTCTGTGCGTCCGGTAATACGCCGAAGCCGGCGGTGCGTCCTGCCGCAGGAACACGGCTCGGTGTAAAAGCCGCTCAAGTCCCGCGTCCTGTAGCGCAGAATCGGCGTCGCCTCCCGGCAGAGGCAGGTGAGTATCAGCTCGCCGGTTTCGCCGTCCGGCAGAGGCTCTAACGTATCCGGGTCTACGATTTCAGGAATAAAGCCGTCTTCCCAAAGATGAAGCCCGTTCTTGCATTGGCACTCAAACGCGACTCCGGGACCGTTCATTTCAGAAAGCCCGTAGGAATTGTATACGTCGATGGCGAGCAGTGTTTCTATCCGCTTGCGGGTATCCTCGGAATACGGCTCCGCTCCGGCAAAGGCTCGTTTCAGCCGCAGATTCCCGCGGGAAACTCCTTCTTCCCGCATTTTCGCTTCAACGTGAAGCAGAAAACTCGGAGTCGCATGAACCACCGTAGTCCCGAAATCCTGCATCAGCTTGAACTGCCGAGCCGTGTTCCCCGCTCCGGAAGGGATCACCATCATGCCGACGGCCTCGCCGCCGTAATGAAACCCAAGTCCGCCGGTAAACAGTCCGTAAGTAATCATGTTTTGGAACACGTCAGTTTTAGCGCATCCGGTAGCGTAAATCGACCGGGCTACAAACGAAGTCCATCGGGAAATATCGTCTTTACTAAAATAAATCGTTGTCGGCGTTCCGGTAGTGCCGCTTGAGGCGTGCAGACGAACTACCTCCTCTTTTGGAATACTGAGAAAGCCGTAGGGAAAACCGTTCCTCAAATCATGCTTGGTAGTGAAAGGAATCCGCCTGATGTCGGCTAAGGTTTTGATGTCAGCCTCGCTCCGAATCCCCGCCTGCTTGAGCCGCTCTTGATAGAACGGCGTCCGCAGGGACCAGCCGACCGCCGCCCTAAGCCGGTCAAGCTGATACGCCTCCAGCTCGGCTCGAGGCAGGGTTTCCATTTTCTGATTCCAGTATTGATAGGTCATATTTTTTCCTTACGCGCCTATGATACATCTTGCCGAATACTTTGTCTACCTTCCGAAAAGCGTCTTGACTTATGCGCCTGCTTTTTGTTACGCTTATGTATGATGAAATCAACGGCGGTTTCTCCGCATATCGCGCAAAGAAAAGCCTTACTGCGTATTGTCTTGACCGCGCTCTTTGGGGCGCTCACCGCGGCGGGAAACTTTATCGCAATCCCGCTTCCCGGTTCTCCGGTTCCTATTGTACTGCAAAATATGTTCGCCCTCCTGTCGGGATTGGTTCTTGGACCCTATCTTGGGGGTGCGGCGGTAGGACTCTATTTGCTTGCCGGAGCCTTGGGCGCGCCGGTATTCGCAGGCGCAAGCGGAGGCTTCGTCCGCTTTTTCGGTCCTACCGGAGGCTTTTTGTTGGGTTATCCCCTTATAGCAATCGCCGCAGGAGCCATCGCTGGGCGTCCGAAGGCTGAATACAAGACCCCTACATGGCGGCTGGCATTTGCAATTTTTGCGGGGATGCTGATTGTATATGTTCCGGGCATAATCCGGCTTAAGTTCGCGCTTGACGATACGTGGCAGGGGGCAATGCTCAAGGGATGCGCGCCGTTTATCCCCGGAGACGCCGTTAAAGGCGTCTTAGCCGGACTCATCGCTCCCAGAATGCGTCGAGTTATCGCAGATCATCTCGATGGCTGACCCGCTTTTCGCCGTTAAAAACCTCTCTAAGACATTTCCTAATGGGAATCAGGTGCTTTCTGGCGTCAATCTGACGATTTATGAGGGAGAATGTCTTATCATTGCCGGATCAAACGGCTCCGGTAAGACTTTGCTTATGCAGGTTATCACAGGGCTTGCGGATTTCGATGAAGGAGAAATCTTGTTCCGAGGCTGTCCGCTTCACAAGTCGATTAGGGTTTTGCGGCGGTCTGTAGGGTTTATGTTTCAGGATGCCGACGCTCAAATCATCGGCGAAACCGTTGCGGAAGATATAGCCTTTGGTCCCAAGAACCTAGGACTGCCGAACGATGCGGTTGCGGCTCAGGTAGAAGCGGCGTTGTCAGCGGCAGGGCTGGAGGAAAAACGGGATTTTCCCCCGCGGCGGCTTTCCGGCGGCGAAAAACGGCGGCTTGCGGTAGCGGGAATTCTCGCTATGGGGTGTGGCGCGATGATTATGGATGAACCTTTTGCGAATCTTGACTGGCATGGGGTCATTCAGGCGCTTGAACATATCCGGCGGCTGAAAGCGGAAGGCAAAACCCTCATCATCCTGACCCATGAGCTGGAGAAAGTCTTGGCTTATTCGGATCGGCTGGTGATTCTCCATCGCGGGCATATCCGAGACGACGGGAATCCCTCGGAGGTTCTCGACCGGCTTGATCCGTCTTTCGGCGTCCGGGACCCTCGCGCGTCTTACGCTTCTGTGGAAGACTGCACGTGGCTTACCGCATAACTCCCTACGCCTATCGGCAGGGCAAGACCTTTCTCCACCGGACGCCCGCGGGCATTAAACTGCTGGGGCTGTTCCTTATTTCAGTTACCGCCTTTTTCCCCGGCTACGGGCAGGGCGCGGCGGCTCTGCTTATTTTTTGGGGCGCGCTTTCCGCTAAAATTCGTCCCTGGGAACTGCTCCGCGGAAGCCTCCCGCTTATGACGACGTCTCTGTTTGTCATACTTTTCCGTTCAATCCGCATCGGGAGTATTGAATCGAGATTTCTTACGTTTAGTTTTTCCGGTTTTATTGCGGGTATTTTCTTCGGCGCGGGTATTTTGCTTGCCTTTTCCGCGGGTTCTCTCCTCTTTTCGGTAACGACTATGACGGAACTGCGGGATTCTCTCGGCGTCGCCGAGGCTTTCTTCAGAAAACGAGGGGAAAAGCCGAAACTCAGCGTCGTAAGCCTTTGTTTTTCTCTGATGCTTGGATTCCTTCCGCGTTTTTTTGAGATTTGGGACGATATGAACAAGGCATATCAGGCGCGGTCCGGAAAAAACAGCATCTGTAAAATCCTCCTGCTTATCCCCGTTGTAACCGAGCGTATGATAGAATCCGCCCTGAAAACCGCGGCCGCTCTGGAAATACGCGGGTTTTACGCCGACCCGCTGTAAAGGCGAGAACGACCTGCCGGATTTCTGTTTCTTTGGTGTTGCTTCTATGAAATTATGTACATTCTCTTTAACAAGTTTCCAAAAAACTTCTATTCCCTTAATCAATTCTTCCATTCTTTCCCATTCAAGTTGAAATCCGTAAGTATGCCTAATAAAATGCCTGAATTTTAAATATTCTTCCATTGTTTTCTGTAATTCATTTTTGAAAATTTGCTTTCGATTTTCACCGGCAATAAACGCTTTATCCAATAATTCGATATGCCATTTATTCCCGTTAGGCAGTTTTTCATTGAAACCTTTGAAAATCAATAACAGAATATTTTCAATTCCATTATAAAATGAATGTAAAATTAAAGCGGCGGCTGACATTTCAATAAAATCAGGTTCTTTAAGTGTGCATAAATCCAGTAGAGGCTTACTATTGCCGAGTAATTTCTCTATTTGGGAAATTTCAAATAACACTTTGGCTTTTAGTCCGCTATCCAAGTTTGACCACCTCGCCTAATGAATTAAGAAGCGCGTAAAAATCTTTATGCAAATCGAAATCCACAAGATCAATTTTATGTGACAATTTTTTATCCAAATCGGCATATACTCTAAAATATTTCTTTGGAGGCAAACCCATTATACCTATGTCTATATCTGAATTTTGATGAATTTTGCCAGTAACCATTGAGCCGAATAAAAAAACGGACGTACATCCTTCGTTCTTGAGCAAATTTACAGCCTGTTCAAGGTCTTTTCTATAATGTAACGGTATATTAGGCTCCATGTTTTGATTCTATTTGATTTTTCACATATTGTCAATAAGTTGTCTCCGGTTCCGTCGGAAAGGTCTATGGCGGCTACGGCATCTGTCCACTTGGCGTACAGGGTGATGTTCCTCGTTACCGTGTCCGTACCGAAGTTCCACTGATTGGTGAGCGTCGCTTCCTTATACCGTATAGCTGGGGGGTTCCCGCGTAGAAGCCCGCCGTGGGCGTCGTCCATGTCTTTGTGGGCGCGGGCGCGGACTGGGTCGCGTTGCCGTTGCTGATCACGCTGTGCGCCGCTACGCTGGAGCCGCCGTCGGCATTGAAGGTAACGGTGTAAAAAGTCCCCGCAAAACCCGCCGTGGCAAAACTGGTAGGCGCAACCGCCGTCCCGAACTCGCTGGTTAGCTTTAAGAATATTATTCAAACATTTCATAGTATCGGCGTAAGTCAGGCTCCCAGTCCGGTTGAGGGATTTGCTCAATAAGATATTTGATAGACCGTCCTCCGATTATTTTCCCGTCTTTGCAGTACATCCAATCATCGATTGTTTCAGCGTTAAAGGCTACCCGGTCGCCGAATTTAAGGTTGGAAATATAATAGGGTACGTTGGATACAGAACCATAATGGCGTCCATTTTCAAACGTAATATCTCCAAGCCATATCAGTTCATGGCTGAAACCGCTTCCCGGGTCCGCTTCAAAGGGACATTTAACTAAAAAATCCTGCTCTCCGGGTTCCGGGTTCAGCAGTTTATTCATGAAATCTAAAAAGGTTTCTTGAGCCTGCTGACGTATGTCTAAAAGAGTCTCATCGTCTTGACTGCGGTGTATCGTAGGGTCCGCAACCGGAGCCTGCTTAGTACACCCTGCGTAAAAGAAGATAAGAAACAGCGCTATCAGCCTCGTCATAGGGAAAATATACCCAAAAAAACCTCCCGGGAAAAGGAGGTGGGAAACCCGGGAGGCACTCCCCAATAGATACGGCTGAAGCGCAACAACGCTGTAAAACCACGGTTGTATGTCGGTTATGAAAGGCAAATCCATATCATCAGGTCTACTTATAAAGTATCCTTTTTTTCGTCAGAGGTCAAGTTTTTTTATATAGTAATTATTACCCGTTTGGTAATAATTTTATACTATTTTTAAACGCTACGAGGGATAAGTAAGGCGTTCTTTTCCCGGATTCCGCAATGCCTCAGCGTACCGGGCGGATTCCCATTGAGCCATCTCTAGGTTTTGTTCCCGCCAGTTGCCGCATTCTTCGGGCTTTGCGCCGGGTATGTCTCCTCGGAAGGAGCGAATCCACTCCAGCATTTCCTGAAGCAGAGGCAGTATTTCTTCGGAAGTCCTGTTCCCCTCGAGAATGAGGTAGAAACCGGTACGGCATCCCATCGGACCGAAGTAGACAATCCGGTTTCCCCAATCCTTGTGGTTCCGCAGGAACGTAGCCCCGAGATGCTCGATGGTATGCAGAGCCGGCATATCCATAACCGGTTCCTTGTTAGGCTCCTTGAATCGGAGATCAAAGGTGGTGATCGCCGTATCTCCGAACTTATCCTTTCGGGACACATATAATCCCGGTTTTAAGCGGAGATGATCGACCTGAAAACTGGCAATTTTTTCCATTTTCTGTTTCCTTAAAAATTTTTGATCAACCGGCGGACAATTTCCGCCGAATACTTGGATGCGATTGGGAGAAACTCGTTAAACGTAACCGGCGATTCCGCGCCCGCGATGTCTGATAACGCCCGGATAATCAAAGCCGGCGTTTTGAAAAGAAAACAGACATGAGCAACCGCCGCCCCTTCCATTTCTAGGGCTTTTATCTTCGGGAATACTCGGCGGACTTCGGCAATCCGATCCGGTTCGTGCATGAACGCATCGCCTGAGCCGATAACGCCCCGGACATGATTGAAACCGGCAGGTAAAATCCCTTCCCCTTTTAACTCGTCCACCGCCGATTCCGCGGCTTTGATTAGGTCTTCCGGCACGGCAAAGGCCGCAGGCATACCCGGAAGCTGTCCGCAGGCATAGCCGAAGGCGGTCACATCAACATCGTGATACACGAGACCTTCCGAAATAACGGCGTCTCCGAAGGTCAACCCCGGATCGACGCCTCCTGCGGAACCGGTGTTGATAACAATATCCGGCTTATAGCGGTCAATGAGTAACGTACAGCCTACCGCCGATTGAACCTTGCCGATACCGCAACGCAGGAGTACAACGGGCTTCCCTTCCAGAATACCGGAAAAAAACTCGAACCCGCCGACGCTTCCGCGCTCCGGCTTTTCGAGAGCCGACCGGAGTAAGGCTACTTCATCATCCATGGCGCCGATAATTCCTATCATACTGTTCTACTAAACTCCTCGTTTTCTTCCCAAAGGGTGGTACAGTTTCTGCCCTGTTCTTTGGACCTATACAGAGCCTTATCCGCCCGGTCAACAATTTCGGTGATCGAGGCGGTGCCGTTATCAAACGTAAAAATGCCGAGACTGATGGTCACTTGCGCTAAGGGCGTATCCCAGGGAACCATCAACCGAGAAACAGCCTTCCGCAACCGTTCCGCAACGCCCCAAGCCTCTTTCGCATTAGTATCGGGCAACAATACGGTAAATTCCTCCCCTCCAAAGCGGGCTGGGACATCCTCCAGCCGGACTCCCTGCTTAATCAGCGCGGCAATATGTTCCAGCACCCGATCTCCTGCAACATGACCGTAAGTATCGTTAAATCTTTTAAAAAAAT
>JAIRPH010000165.1 GCA_031257135.1 Spirochaetaceae bacterium | reverse complement strand
GCCCAGCATAAATTCTGCCGCGTCCGCTTCTTCCCGGGCGTTTACGGCTTTGTCCTGCCATTCGCTGACAAAAGCCTCGGCCCGGGTCTTTATCTCATTCCACGAAAGTACCGCCATATCGACAGGGTAATGGTTTTACCCTTTTTTTTCAAGTTTTTTCAAGATCGCAGAAAAGAAAATCCCGGAATCCGCGGGCGCGCGTCGTTATTATCCGCTGATGAGCAGGCTGATAACGTTTGACCAGGGACCCCGCTTCCCTGTGGAGTTCTCGTAAGCTGTCGCGTAGTCCGCGACCTTGCCGTAATCTGTTTCCGGGTATTGGTACGCCTTGACCGCGCCGGTTTGAAACTCCGAGGGCATATCCTCTGCCCGAGGCTTAGGCTCTTCCGCCTTCCGCACCCGGCAGGCAAAGGCAATCCCGGCGACAAGGGGCGGCTTTTCCTTTGTCCGGGTATGAGGGTTGATTGCCGTTACCGTATGCGCCCCTTTTCCGCTGGGTTCAGCTTCGGTTTCCGGTCTTATGTCCGGCGCGGGGCGGCGAGTGGGCGTCCCATCATGCAGGGGCAGGGACATTTTTTCCTTGTCCTCGTCGGTTACCGCGGGATTTCGGGCGATAAAGCCCTGCACATAGCCCCGAAGAGCGTGAGTCAGGGCTGACTTCGCTTCGTTCTTGTTGAGGGTGTCCACTTTACCGCGGTTGGGGTTATTGAAAGCGGTCAACCCCGTCTCAAAGGCGGCAATGGGGGCATCCAGCATGGGCTGAGGACCGGGAACGCCCCAGCGGGCGTAATGCGCCAGCGCGTAGGCGTAAAGATTCTTGGCAAAGGTCAAGAGTTTACTGTCATTTGACGGAATGTAGTCATGGTTTTGCGCCATAGGAGTCTCCTTGATTTATATCCCCGGTTTTCGGGGGAATGTTTCCGCTCGTCGGGGGAGTTCCCCCGCTCTTTGCGGGAAGGTACGGAACATATCGGTACTTGTACAGAATCTTCGCGGGAAGGTACGGAGTCTCTCGGTACTTGTACAGAGTCTTCGCGGGAAGGTACGGAACATATCTGTACTTGTACAGAGTCTTCGCGGGAAGGTACGGAGTCTCTCGGTACTTGTACAGAGTCTTTGCGGGAAGGTACGGAGTCTCTCGGTACTTGTACAGAGTCTTCGCGGGAAGGTACATAAACATCGAGGGAATATCTTTAAGAAAAATTTTTGATAAGAAGCCCTGCGGTAAAAGCGTTATCCAGCGCATAAGAAAAGCATATCAAATTCAAGAAAAAACCGCAAGAGACAATCGGAGACTGGACAGATTTCGAGGTTTTCTGCTAGTATAAGGGCTATGACTGGTACGATTCTTAGTATATCAGACCATAGCGTTACCCTAAGCTGTGGGACGCCGGAGGGTTGTTTCGGGTGTATGCGGCAGGAATGTAAAAACCGGGGGCATATTGTTGCCGCGGCGAATCCTTTAGGACTGCCCCTTGCGGTGGGACAAACCGTGGAAGTCGAAACCTCCAGAAGCGAGCTTTTGAGGCAGGCTCTTCAGGCGTTGGTTCCGCCGCTGACGGGCTTTCTCGGAGGCTTTATGCTGACCGGGCTATTCTTTCCCCGCGGAGGAGAATCCTTCCGCGTCGCCGGAGGGCTTGCCGCGCTTTTTGCCGCGGCTGGCATTACCTATTTAGCGCGGAAACGGTTTCCCTCGTCCGCGCTTCCCCGAGTGACAGAGATCCGTCAAAACCCGCGGTAATCGGTTAAGCTGGTTCGCAGGGCGGTCAAGAGTTCCTCAACATTGAGGGGCTTCCCCAAATGACCGGTCATGCCCGCGGTTTTGCATCGTTCCAAGTCTTCCCGAAATACGTTTGCGGTCATGGCGATAATAGGAATCGACTTGGCTTTCGGATGATTCACCGCGCGGATGCGCCGAGTCGATTCATAGCCGTCCATTTCAGGCATATGAATATCCATGAGGATGAGATCATAGCTCTCCGGAGCCTGAGAAAACCGTTCATAGGCGATGCGTCCGTTTTCCGCCTCGTCTATGGCAATGCCGGTAGGCTCCAAGATGGAAATGACGATTTCCCGATTAATCTCGATATCCTCGGCTAAGAGGATGCGCCGTCCTGAAAACATACGGTTCAGGTTTTCAGGCTCCGGGGGCGCGGTTTCGGCGGAGGAGCCGCTCCGCTCCGCCTGTATGGTAAAGATAAAAGCCGATCCCTTGCCGACTTCCGACTCGATGCGGATAGTTCCGTTCATCATCTCCACAATGGCTTTGGAAATCGCAAGCCCCAGACCGGTTCCGCCGTACTTTCGGGAAATGCCGCCGTCAGCTTGCTCAAAGGACTGGAACAGCTTTTTCTGCTGTTCCAAAGAGATGCCGATTCCCGTGTCGGCGACGCGGATTTCTAAAGCGCAAAGCCCCCGGATTTCCTCAAGTTTCCGGGCGGTAATTGCGATAAGCCCTCCCTCGGGGGTGAATTTAACGGCGTTGCTCAAGAGATTCGCGAGGACCTGAGCGAGCCGCTGTTCATCGGAAACAAGTATGCCCGGAATAGCGCCGTCTATTTCGACGGATAGCCGCTGTTTTTTCTCTTCAAGCCGGAAATCAATGACCTCGACGGCGCGGCGGATCATCTTTCTGAAATCAAAAGCCGTGTAGGACAGCTCAAACTTGTCGGCTTCGATTTTGGACATATCCAGAATATCGTTGATGACCCCCAGCAGATGAGCGGAAGCTCCCGCGATTTTTTCCAAACAGTAATCTTTACGGGCTAGGTCGCAGGATTTTTTGGCGAGGGCGGTCATTCCGATAATAGCGTTCAGAGGCGTGCGGATTTCGTGGGACATATTGGCGAGAAAGTTGGACTTCGCTTGACTGGCTTGTTCAGCGCGCCGTTTTGCTTTGAGCATCTCGGTGATGTCGTGAAACAGCGCGAACGCGCCCTCAAGGGTTCCGCGATCGTCGAACATAGGCGTAAAGTGAATGGCGTAATGCCGATCCTGCCCGTTTCCGGCTAGGTCGATGATCTCTTTAATGACAACCGATTCCTTCTCGTTAATGGCTTTGCGGAAAGCCGCGCTTATCTCGTCAAAGACCGCGGGCTTCATAAAACGGCGGAGGACTTCGCCGTAGAACCGCCCGCTGATAAAAGCGAAGCTGTCTATGCCCGCGGTCTTAAGGAAAATATCCGCGCAGTAAACGAACCGCCCCTCCGAGTCGAAAAGCATGATAATATCCGGGCTGTTCGCCAGAACCATGTTCATATAGGTATTCTGCCGGGCCCGCTCGGACATAAGGACGGTGTTGATTTGGGCTTTCGCCAGCGCGGTGGATTTATTCCGTTCCAGAATCAGCTTCAGCAAATCCAGTTCTCTGGCGAGTTTCTTCACTCTTTTCCGCAGATTTTCCGCGGATTCCGATTCGCCGGTTTCCATCATGTTCCCTTATGTCCCCTATAAAACGCACGCGATAACCGTGCAATTATGAAAACGATTGACCAGACGTCCCCGCTCATTGCGGACCGGGCAGAATTCGCCGCCGCTATATAAAAAATAATAGGGCTTCCGCTTCCCTATCGCGGCGCGGGTCAGTTCCATTTCGGCGACGGTATCCGCGCCTAATATGAGATACCGCATGAGACAGGAAAACAGCAGGATGCATGATCCTTTTTGGGCGATAACCGTTCCTAAAAGCTCCTTCGCCGTAGCGAGTACATCTTGATAATCCATATCCCCTACCGCAAGCATCGCGCCGACCGGTATACGTCCGCCGAATACCATGTGTCCCTCCGGGGTTGCGGTATAGCTTGCCCGGGGAACCGGTTTCGTGCCGTCCCGATAATCCACCATAAAGGGAAATGAAAGACTCGTTCCCATATCCACTCCGGACATTCCGATTTTTTCCAGATACAGCAGGAGGGGCATTCCGTTCACTTCAATAACCCGGTTGCCTTCGGACTTGGTGACAACCGCTTTCTGCTTCTGAATACAGACCTCCGAGAGCGACGCCGTGAAAAACGCCGGATGAATATCCCCATAAATCAGCAGAAAAGCTACGGCGTCCCGCCGGCTTTCGCCGTTGAAGAAGGTGTAGGTTTTGGTGAATTGCTTAATATCAATATAGTCTATTGCCTGCGCGCCGAAAATAGGAAGCTCAGGACATATCCCGCTGAAGATTTCAATCACCCGTTCCCCCGGAACATTTTTCACGAAGGGAGTGAAGGCGATCATCAGGGAGGGTTCTCCGGGGAGCTTCTCCCGAACCTGCCGGTACGCTTCGGCAAGCGCGGCTTCCGGTTCCGGGATCAGCGGCTCTGACGCCCCGGCGGAAAAGACAAGCTCGTCTCCGGTAAGCGCAATGAGGCAGAGAATCAGCTCTCCCAGCATACCGGAAACCGCGGACCCCGCGGTGGTACAGCCTATTACGTCAAAGGGAAGAGCCTCGCAAATTGCCTTGACCACGCCGCTTTCAATGAATTCGCTATAGCAGGAGATAAGTCCCACCGAATGAGCGCGCAGATTCTGAGCCATATCAAGCTGGGCAAGTATCTCCGAAACAGCGGCAGAGGCATCGTCGATTTCGGCGGTATACGCGGTAATTGCTTTCATATACTAATCTAAATAGACCAGTTCTCCCGGTACCGCGCCGAACGCGTCTTCCCCCAGCCGGGACGACCTGAAAAGCAGGATTTGGCTGAGTCCGGCGCATCCGTAAAAAGCGCGATCCCCAATGTCCGCGACGCTCCTGCCGAGGATAACGGCTTCGAGACTGACGCATCCGAGGAACGCCTCCTGCCCGATATTGGTAACGCTTTCGGGAATCAGGATCGACGTAAAGCCGGCGCACCCGTAGAACGCCCGATCCCCGATGACGGTAACGCCGTAGGGGATGCTGTAGGCTGGATTTTGACTGCCTCCGGGGTAGGCAAGCAGGGTTGCGCCGGCTTTGTCAAATAATACCCCATTACTACTGTGATATTCAGGATTTTCCGGGTCTACCTCAATCCCGGCGAGACCGGCGCACTCGTAAAACGCCGAATTGCCGATATACCTAAGCCCCGCAGGAATCCTCACCGTAACCAGATGAACCGCCCCGGAAAAGGCAAGATTTCGGATCAGTTCGACCTGCTCCGGGATAATATACTCCGAATTCGGCTTGCCTCCGGGATAGATCGTCAGAATCGTACCGCTTTTGTCAAACAATACCCCGTCAACCGCGGCGTACGCGGGGTTTCCTTCGCCGGTTTCGATGGCGGTCAAGCTGGAGCAGTTTCCAAAAGCCCAGTCCCCGACGCTGATAAGACTGTCCGGCACAGATAGACGCTGAAGACTCGTACAGCCCAGAAACGCCCAATCCCCAATCCGGACAAGCCCTTCGGGAAGGGATATATCCGTAAGCTCGGCGCATCCCCAGAACGCCCAATCTCCGATTGCTTCGACGCCGGGCGGAAGAGTTACCGAGACAACCGCGGAATGGGCGAACGCCTTGTCTCCGATTTCTCTAATTCCCAGCGCGTCCGAGATGACTACTGTCCGCGCTTCGCCGGTATAGGCTACCAGCGCGTCTCCTTGAAGGACAAAATCCGCCAGAGCAGATTGACCGAACGCCGGCAGGCATGAGCCGAGCAATGCCAGCAAAATATATTTCCGAATCACGATTCGCTCCTTAATAGGCTCATTTTATAAGCAATGTTATAACGGGTCAATGGGAAGCGTCCCAGTCAATTTCTTAGGGCGTAGCCGGTTTTCATATCTACAAGACTTTTCAAGGACTCGCCTTTCATAAAGCGGACGGCGTTTTCGAGGTTCAGTTCCATGATATACCGTCCGGTTTCGGCCATATACCGTCCGCCGGCGACATGGGGAGTTATAAACGCGTTCTCGATGCTCCACAGGCGATGCTCCGGGGGCAGAGGCTCAGGGTCGGTTACGTCAAGACCTGCCCCTCCGAGATGCCCGGACTCAAGGAGGTCGCAGAGAGCTTCCACGTCAATGGCAGACCCTCGGCCGGCGTTGACGATTATTGCCCCGGATTTCATCTTGTTCAGGCGTTCCCGGTTCATAATGCCCTCGGTGGCTTTTACCCCGGGGAGAACCATTGACACCACGTCCGCTTTGGGGAGAAGTTCATCCAGTTTATCCGAGAGAAACTGCTGGTCAACATACTCAGGCTTAGGATGCTCGGTACGGCGGACCCCGATAATATATGCCCCCAGTCCTTTCATTCTGCGGGCGTACTCGGTTCCAATGTCCCCCATGCCGAGGACCAAAACCGTTGATCCCTGAATACTCTTCACCTCTCCCCGAGGGCGCCAGCGTTTTCTGTTCTGCTCGTCCCGATAGAGATGCAGTTTCTTGCAAAGGGCAAGGGTCAGCGCGGTTATGTGTTCCGAAACGGCATGACCGTATCCGCCGGTAGCGCAGGTCAGCAAAACGCCGTTCCTAAGCTCGCCGCCGATGAACCCGTTGGCTCCCGCGGATTGAAGCTGAACCCACCGTAATTTCGGACAGCCCTTGAGAAAGTCCGCCGGAGGATTGCCGAAAATAATAACCGTATCCGCCGCGGTCTGCGGATCAATACGGCGCGTATCGCCGCTTTCGTTAAAAACAACCTCTATACCGTACAGCCGTTCCTGCAATCGGTCCCTAAAATCCGATTCCGTCTTGAATAAAACTAAAGCCTTTTCCAAAATAGTCTCCTATAAGCTATCCTATTATAGACAAGAAAAAAATAATAGCGTTATTTTCAGGCGGCTTTGAGCATAAAGGATACGCGCTTTGAGTCGATTACAGAAAGTAACCTATTAAATTTTCAGGCGGTACTGTTTATGAATAATCTTTTTGTATTTGCGGGAACTACCGAAGGACGGGATTTTACGTCCGCGTTTTTGGAAGGGGTGAAAAAAACCGGTTCTCAAGAGGCTTGGCGCGTTCATGTTTTCACCGCCACTGAATATGGCGGCGAGCTTTTGCAGGACAGCCCGGAAATGCTGGAAATACATACCGGACGGCTCGATGCCGACGGTATCTTTCAAGCCTTAGTCCGGCACAAGCCCGCGTATACCGTAGACTGCACCCATCCTCACGCGCGGGAGATAAGCCTGAACTTGCAAGCCGCCTGCGCCCGGGCGGACTGTAGGTATCTCAGACTGCGCCGGGGCGCGGTAAAACTTCCTCCGGGGCTTCACGTCCGCGAGGCTGATACCCTTGAGGAAGCCGCGGATTTTCTGCGGACTCAGGAAGGAACTATCCTGCTCGCTACCGGCAGTAAGGAATTATCCCCTTTTGCCCTGCCGGAACTGCGGGAGCGGGTGTTCGTCCGGGTACTGCCGTTGGAAGAAAGCATCCGGGTCTGTAAAACCTTAGGCTTTCAAACCAAAAACACGATTGCTATGCAGGGACCTTTTTCCGAAGCCATGAACCGCGCCCTGCTTCAGGATACGCGGGCATCCTGGCTTGTAACCAAAGACTCCGGGACTGAAGGCGGGCTTACAGAAAAACTATCCGCGGCCGCGCAGGAAGGGGTCGCGGTGATTATGATACGCCGTCCGGATGAACCGGAGGCTCTCAGCTTGGAAGAGATGCTCTCCATCCTTCTGCCGGATTCATGGGAAAGAAAGATTGTGTACCTTATCGGCGCGGGAGGCGGCAGTAAATCGGGCATGACCGGCGATGCCCTGCGCGCAATAAAAGACAGCCGGTGTATCATCGGCTCTCCTCGTCTGCTTGCCGGCGCAGAACCGCTGATTACCGGCAAGCCCCGATACGCCCTTACCGCCGCGGCGGAAATTATCGCCTGTATTGCTCAACAGGACGAGCCGTCGATTGGGATACTCTTTTCCGGCGACAGCGGCTTCTATTCCGGCGCGAAACGGCTGATCCCGCTTCTGCGGGAACGTGGTTGGCGGTTCGCCGTCATTCCCGGCGTGAGTTCTCTCAGTTACTTCGCCGCGAAGCTGGGTCTCTCTTGGGAAGACGCAAAGATAGAAAGTCTGCACGGAAGAACCGCAAATATCCTTTCTTCAGTCATATATCACCCTAAAACCTTCTTTCTTACCGGCGGAGAAACCAGCGCGTCTGCTCTCTGCAAGATTTTGAACGACGCGGGACTGGGCGATCTTACGCTTCATATCGGCGAGCGGCTTTCCTACCCTGACGAGCGGTTTACCGCTGGAACCGCGGCTTCCCTTGAGGGTCAGAGATTTGACAGTCTCAGCGTCGTCATGGTTGAAAATCCCTCGCCCCGCCCGGCTGATCTGGGCAATTACAGCCTCCCAGACAGCGCGTTTACCCGGGGCGCAGTTCCTATGACCAAAGAAGAAATCCGGGCTGTTTCTCTATCGAAGCTCAGGATGAAACCGGACAGTATTGCTTGGGACATCGGCGCGGGAACGGGTTCCGTCGCCTGCGAAATGGCGTTGAAAGCAAAAGAAGGCTGGGTCTACGCGGTTGAGCAAAACCCGGACGCGCTCGATTTAATAGAAGAAAATCGGAAAAAACTGGGGATTTTCAATCTGACCGCGGTTCCCGGTACTGCGCCGGACGCGCTGGAAGCCTTGCCCGCGCCGGATCGGGTTTTTATCGGCGGCTCTTCGGGAAAACTGGAACCGATTCTGTCAGCGGTCTTGGCGAAGAATCCTCTGGCACGAGTGGTCATCAACGGGATCACCTTGGAAACCGCAAACGCCGGAGCCTCTTTGCTGAAAAAATACGCCCTAAAAGACGCCGATATTGTGCAGATCGCCGCCGCCAGAGCCGAACCTGCAGGAAACGCTCACCTAATGAAAGCCCTGAATCCGGTCTTCATCATCAGCGGCGGTTAGCCTTCAGCCGACAGACTCTGTAGCCGCATCGCCGACTGAAGTGTCTGACCCTTTTCGTGTTTGGTGTCATAGATGAAATGATAGATGAAGTTAAAGCAAATTCCGTATCAGCGCCGTATAAGCGGTATGAGACCATTACGCGTACTTTTGGAAGGGGCGACGTATCACGTTACTTCGAAAATTGACCATGATAATCCGGCGTTGCGGGAGTCGGCGTTTAAACAGGGCTTTCTGGACTTCGTGACTAAGGCGAAAAAGCGGTTTTCCTTCAAATTATGGAACTTTACGGTTATGGACAACCATATCCATTTCCTCATTAAACCCGGACCTGAAGTATCTTTGTCCAAGATCATGCAATGGATT